>CAMLFK010000004.1 GCA_946479255.1 uncultured Oxalobacteraceae bacterium | reverse complement strand
TCCAGGACAACGGCATCAAGTTCTTTTCCGAGCACGGCACCAAGCTGCCGGACGCGGTCGAGCTGGAAATCGAAGAAGCCATCGACCAGCCGATGGGATGCGTGCCGTCGGAAAAACTGGGGCGCGCCAAGCGCCTCGACCATGCCCAGGGCCGCTACATTGAATTCTGCAAAGGTACCTTCCCGAACGAGCTGGACCTGCACGGCCTGAAGATCGTGGTCGACTGCGCCCACGGCGCGGCTTACCACATCGCCCCGAGCGTGTTCCATGAACTGGGCGCTGAAGTCATCGCGATTGGCGCCAGCCCGGACGGCTTCAATATCAATGCTGGCTTCGGTGCCACGGCGCCCAAGGCCCTGTCCGAGGCCGTCGTCAAGCACGGCGCCGACCTCGGCATCGCACTCGATGGCGACGCCGACCGCCTGCTCATGTGCGACCGCACCGGCCGCATCTACAACGGTGACGAGCTCCTTTACGTGATGGTGCGCGACCGCATGACGACCGGCCCGGTAGCCGGCGCCGTCGGCACGCTGATGACCAATATGGCACTGGAAGTCGCCTTCAAGGAACTCGGCATCGGCTTTGCCCGCGCCAAGGTCGGCGACCGCTACGTGCTGGAAGTCATGAAGGAAAACGGCTGGCTGTTCGGCGGCGAAGGTTCCGGTCACCTGTTGGCACTGGACAAGCACACCACTGGCGACGGCATCGTGTCGTCGCTGCAAGTGCTCTCCGCACTCAAGCGCAGCGGCAAGTCGCTGGACGAATGCTGCGGCGAGCTGACCCTATATCCGCAGACCCTGATCAACGTGAAAGTACCAGCTGGATTTGACTGGACGAAGAATTCCGCCATGGTTGCTGAGAAGGAAGCTGTCGAGCGCGAACTGGCCGACGCCGGACGCGTGCTGATCCGCGCCTCCGGCACGGAACCGCTGATCCGCGTGATGGTCGAAGCCAAGAGCGCAGCCGTGGCCGAATCGTCCGCGCGCCGCATCGCCGACAAGGTCGATGCGGCCTAAAGAAGGGCGGGGAGGGCGGTGTAGCATTGCCCTCTTGTCGTCCGGGAAACTTGGGAAAGTGACGTTGACGCCCCTGGGACCGCGCAGTATAATATTGTCTTCGGAGTGTGGCGCAGTCCGGTAGCGCACCTGGTTTGGGACCAGGGGGTCCAAGGTTCGAATCCTTGTACTCCGACCAAGTTCAAAGGACGGGCTGTCATTCATTTGACAGCCCGTTGTCATTTCCACCAGCTATCCATGCTGGCGACATACTGCCCATAGCTCAGTTGGATAGAGCATCAGCCTTCTAAGCTGAGGGTCACAGGTTCGATTCCTGTTGGGCAGGCCAATTAAATCAATAGCTTACGAAATTTTTTAGTGTGTTTCGTCACCGCTTGGCGATCTATTTTTCTGCATGTAAGCGATGTGTAAGCCGATTTGATAAATTTGGTGGCGCTGGGACCATTAATTGTGACGATGCCGATTTCAGTTCGTTATCGCAAACACAAACATGGAAAACAAGACGATGCCGGGGTCGATGCCGTCGGGCCGGGCATAGCGTCCGAGTGCATATTTGCCTTTCGCGGTCACGTAGGTCAGCAGGATTTTGTCGATCTTGTGCTCATCGTCGAACTGATTACTGGCGATGGCGCGATAGCTTGCCGTACTGTCTGCCGTCTGTTCAAACGTCCAGGCGATGGTGCCGCTGGACGGGGTAAATTTCATGGTCAGGTTCCCTTGCACCCCGTAGTACAAGGCGCTGGGCGGAAACTGGACGTTGCCGAACACTTCGTTGGTGACGCCGACCATGTACACACACGCTTTAAACAGCTCCGGGGCCATGTGTTCGAGCTGCGTGTTGAACGCATCAAGCTCCTTGATCGGGTCGGCCGTTGGAATTCAGCCGGAAGGCAGACCTTTGGGACGCCAACGCTGGGCGGCGTACCACAAGGCGCGGCCGTTATCTCGCCCGGGCACTGCCAGCGCGGCGATCATCGCGGACCAGAGGCAGTGGGGCTACGCTCCTGGTACGCCATCTCATAGAGAGTGATGGCCTTTTCCCAGTCGGCCTTCATGCAGATGCCTTCCTCCATCATCGTGCCAGCCATCAGTAACACATCCGGCTGGCGGGCCTTGATCCCGGCCTTGACTGCCTGCACGGCGCCGGCCCGGAGCCCACGGGTTTCGCGCGGGTCCGGGACCTTGATCTTGGGCGCGGCCCACGCATTGGATGCAGACAATAAGGCGCAGCTTATCGCGACGGTGTTGGCGATCAGGACAACTGACCGAAGAGGGCTTAAAAAGGTTGGCATGCTGAGAACAAATATTGCAGAGAAAACACTGTAGCACCTTGAAGTCCAAAAATACCTGGTGTCAATAGGTCAGCCGAAGATGTAATATATCTGGATTTAGCAGGCGCAACAGTGTCAGGTCCGTCATACGAACATCAAGGAACTTCGCCTCTGCCAAGTAGTTCAATAGATGTTCGCTTGCCGTACCTGACAGCAATGGGCTTGCCGGGCCTGACACCAATGTGTGTCTTTCTTTTTGGATGCAGTGGTTGTTTAAATATAAAAAACCAATATACTGTTGAGCCTACGGGATTGCTCGTTTTCTTGCACTCCAATGTCCTCCTCCAAATACTCGGAACCTTACACTACGATGAAACCATCTTTGACTTCGATTGCGGCGGCCGTCGCTACTGTTCTGCTGCCGGTAGCGTACGCTGTCGCGGCGCCTGCCCTTGTCTCGTCTCCCGATGGGCGCGTCTCCATCCGCATCGAAGGTGACGCCAGCCAGTTCACGATTGTGCGCGGCGGGGAAACGGTCATTGCGCCGTCGACGCTGGGTCTCGAACTTGACGGCGCCCCGGCATTCGGCGGACTCACACTGGAACGGCGTGAGGACGTCAAAGTCGACCGGACGATCCCGCTGGTCGCCACCAAGGCCGCGAGCGCACGCGACCGTTATCGCGGTGCCACCCTGGTCTTCCGCGAGCGCGCGCCCGCCGGCCGCCGGCTCTATATCGACGTGCGTGCCTATGACGATGGGGTCGCGTTCCGTTACCGCATCGGTACTGTTAAACCGGTGCGCCTGCGCGGCGAACGTACCACATTCGTGCCGGCAGGCGATCCCCACTGCCTGGTATCGGTCGCAACCGGTGCGCACGAGGTACCGTTCGAAGGCATGAAAGTGTCGCAGATGCGCGCTAACGTTGCGTACGACGTCCCAACCGTCTGCACCGCGCCATCAGGGCGCACGACGTACGCCATCACCCAGGCCAATCTCGCGGGATATACCGGCGCCTCGCTGTGGCGTGAAGGCGGCGCATTGCAGGTGCGGCTGTCGGCGCCGCCAAAGCGGACCGGCCCGGCCTTCGTGTCCACGGCAGGGCTGACGACGGCCTGGCGTGTCGTCATGATGGGCGACCGTGCCGGCGACCTGATCGGCTCTCACCTGATCGGCAACCTGAACCCGGCCCCGCAAGGTGACTTCAGCTGGGTGAAGCCGGGCAAGGCTGCGTGGGACTGGTATTCGAGCCCCACGGTCGGCATGAAGCCAAGCATGGACAGCTACCGCCGCTTCATCGATTTTGCGGCCGCCGCCGGATTGCCGTATTACCTGATCGACGCGGGCTGGGCCGTTGGCTCCAACAACGCCCAAGGCTGGATCGCGCTGCCGACCACCGACATTACCCGTGCCGCGGATGGCATCGACATCCCGGCGCTGGTGCGCTACGCGGAAAGCAAGGGCGTCGGCCTGATGCTGTGGGCCCACTGGGAACATGTGGCGGCGCGCATGGACCAGGTGCTCGACCTGTACGCGAGCTGGGGCATCAAAGGCGTCAAGGGCGATTTCATGGAACGCGACGACCAGGACATCGTCGACTTCTACCACCGTATCGCGCAGGCCACGGCAAAGCGCAAGCTGCTGCTGAACCTGCATGGCGCCTACGTTCCGGCCGGGCTGAATCGCAGCTATCCGAATTTCATCACCCAGGAAGGCGTGATGGGCGCGGAGTGGAACAAGATGACCAAGAGGATCACGCCGCAGCACAACCTGATGCTGCCTTACACGCGCATGCTGGCCGGCCCGATCGACTACACGCCGGGAGGCTTCCGCAATGCCACGCCGTCGACTTTTGCCGTGAACGAAGAGATGCCTCTGACGCAGAGCACACGCGGCCAGGCGCTGGCGATGTACGTGGTCTACGAGAGCCCGCTGCAGATGGTGTCCGACCATCCGGATGCCTATCGCGACGCCGCCGGATTCGACTTCATCCAGCGCGTACCGACCGCATGGGACGAGACGCGCTTCCTGTCCGGCGAGCCGGGCCGCGACATCGTGCTGGCGCGGCGCCAGGGCAGCACATGGTACCTCGGCGCGATAAAGGCGGACGATGCAAATGGCGGCAGCACCCAGAGCGTGCCGCTGCGCTTCCTGCCCGCTGGGAAATATCGCGCCACGATCTGGGAGGATGGCGCCACGCCAAACGAGCTGGTGCGCGTGCAACGCGAGCTCACTGCCGGCGACGTTCTCAAGCTCAAGCTCGCGTCCGCAGGCGGCGCTGCTGTGATCTTGGAACCCGTCAAATAAGGTGACAGCACTGTAGCGGGAACGTCATTCGCTAGCCTTTGACGTTCCCGCCTTGTTGCGCACCGCCCGGGCCCTGCGTGCCCACCGTCCCGGTCTCGGTGCCAGGGTAGGGCGCGCCCTTATCCTGATCGCCCTCGGCAATGCTGCCGGACTGCTTGTTGCCTTTGTCGCCTTTCTGCGCGTTTCCTTCGTGGCGCTTGCCGGGACCTTCACCCACCGCGCCGGCGTTCACATCCTGTCCCGCCGGTTCGATTCCACCGGCATGCGTGCCGGCAATGCCATCGACTGGCTGGTCGGTCTCGCCGGCGATTGATTGCTGATTGCCGTTCGCCGCACCGTGGCTTCCTTGCTTAGCCATTGCTTTCTCCTTCGCATCTTGTAACTGTCGAAAAGGCCATCCTAGGCCATCGGTTCCCCTGATTCCGTAGGCGCGCGGGTGCCCGTGGTGTAGGAGTTTTGCTGGCAGCAAGGCCTGAAACAAATGCTACCAAATGTGTCAAAACCGTATGTACGATTGTTAAGCCATGTATTCTGGCCTCGCAGTACTTGCTGAGGTAGCAGACCGTTTTACCTTGGCTGCGCCACACTTTTTCAATACCTGGAGATACCAATATGAAGAAACTTGCCCTGTTCGCTGCGATCCTGTCCCTGTCCGCATTCGCCAATGCCGCTGAGCCAGCTCCTGCTGCGCCGGCCGCCGCGCCTGCGGCTCCTGCAGCGGGCCAAGCCACTGCTCCAGTCGCCGGCGATGCCGCCGCCAAGCCAGCCGCAGCAAGCGATGGCCAGGCTGTGGCCGCCAATGCCAAGCTGAATGCTCCAGCTCCCCAGGCGAACGCCAACGCTGCCAAGGCTAAGCCAGCCGCAGCCGCGAAGTAAGGGATGACCGCGCCGCCTCGCGCGATGCAGCCAAGCACGCTCCGACGTCTGTCGAGCGCGCTTTTTTTTATTGCTGCCAAGTCCTCGACGTGGCATACATCATTCCTTCGAAAGCGGTTACGTCGAGCGGCTTGCTGAAGAAAAAGCCTTGCGCCTCGTCGCAGTGGCGCTCGCGCAGGAAGTCGAGCTGGAACTGGTCTTCCACGCCTTCGGCCACCACTTTGTACTTCAGGTTGCTGCCCATCGAAATCACGGCGGCCGCGATGCTGCCATCGTCCAGGCTGGTGCCGATTCCGCTCACAAAGGACTTGTCGATCTTCAACACGTCAATCGGGAAACGCTTGAGGTAGCTGAGGCTGGAATAGCCAGTGCCGAAATCGTCGACCGCGACCCCCACGCCCATGTTCTTCAGCCGGGCCAGGATGCCGCGGCTGATCTCGGCGTCATGCATGAGCACGCTTTCGGTGATTTCCAGTTCAAGGCATCCGGGCGGCAGGCCGGTGTCGTCGAGGATGGCGCGTACGTTGTCGGCAAACTCGGCACGCTTGAATTCGATGGCCGACACATTGACGGCAATGGTCTTGAGCGGCATGCCGGTCAATTGCCAGGCACGTGCCTGGGTGCAAGCCTGGCGCAAGGCCCAGCGCCCCAATGGCACGATCAGCCCGAAATCTTCGGCCACGTGGATGAAACGCTCCGGCGAGACATGCCCCCAGTCCGGATGCGTCCAGCGCATCAACGCCTCGGCGCCGATCGGTACGCCAGTGCGCAAGTCGACTTTGGGCTGATAGTGCAGGTGCAATTCGCCGCGCTCGAGCGCGTGGCGCAGATTGGTTTCAATGCGCTGGCGCTCGATGGCGCGGGCGTTCATGTCGGAAACGAAAAACTGGCGCTTGTTCTTGCCCTTGTCCTTGGCCTCGTACATGGCGGTATCGGCGTGCTTGATCAGGGTGACCGCGTCGTTGCCGTCGTCCGGAAACTGGCTGATGCCGATGCTGCCGGAAATGTGCAATTCGTGGCCGTCGATAAAGTGCGGCTTGGTGAGGGTTTCCAAAATCTTGTCGGCGGCGATCGAGGCATCCAGCCGCGAAAAGGTGTCAAGCACCAGCATGACGAATTCATCGCCGCCCTGGCGGCTGACGGTGTCGCTGCCGCGCACGCTGGCCAGCAGGCGCGCCGCAACCGAGCGCAGCAGTTTGTCGCCGATCGGGTGGCCGAGCGAATCGTTGACATACTTGAAGTTGTCCAGGTCGAGGTAGAGCACGGCGAAGCCGATGCGGTCGCGCTCGCCGGTGGCGACGGCATGGCGAATGCGGTCGTGCAGCATGACGCGGTTCGGCAAGTCGGTAAGGAAATCGTGGGTGGCCAGGTGCGACATCTGCTGCACCATGTCGTGGGCGGCGCTGACGTCGTGGAACACGATGACGGCTCCGGCGAATTGCCCGTCGGCCGTGCGGATCGGCGCGGTCGAGTCCTCGATGACCGCTTCGCTGCCGTCCGGCCGCACCAGGATCGTGCCTGGCGGAAGCTTCAGCGCGGCCTGGCTTTCCAGCACCGTGTAGTAGTGGCCGTAGCGGTGCCGCACCAGAAAGCCGCTGGCGCCGCATTCCATGGCGGCGCTGATGAGCGGATCGGATTCGTCGTCGTGCAAGGTAAGAATCGGCGTGCGCGGACTGGCCGCCAGCAGCCGCTCCAGGGTGGCAAGGCCGCGGCTGTCGGCCAGATTGCATGCGGCAATGATCAGGTCGGGCGGCGCCGCTTTGAACCGAAGGAGGGCGCGCGACAAGGTGGCCGCTGCGTCGATGGCGCTGACCATCGGCAACTGGGCATCGCACACTTGGCGAAGATAGTGCACGTCGGCCTCGTCGGCCGACACAAGCAGGAATCGTTTTCCCATCTTCGCCTCTTGGATTGATTGCCTCGGCAGTCCAATCAAGGCGGACGGTCGCAGACTTGGAATATGCTCTGAGTATTTACTTAAAGTCGAAAGTCATCTGTGCGCAAGCGAACGCAGCCTGGTTCGGCGCTGGCTGGCCGTTCACGCCCGCGCCCGCCCATCCGGCCGCATTCACATGGCTATCCATCCTGGTGTTGATGAAGGCGATGTTGTCCCAGTTGGCGGTGCCGCCCGGGCTGCGCGCCAGGTAGGTGGCGCCGTTCGGCACGTCGCCCTTGAGCGGACCGGGGCCCGGGCCGTGGGTGAGCGAGCTGTTCAGGAACACGAAGCCCTTGTCGCTGGCGCTTGGTATCCGTGCCTGCAGGACATAGCCGCCACTGCTGGCGTTGGCGCTGTCTCCCACGGAGCGGATTTCGCTTTCTTCGAACAGGGAAGCGCGCGCGCCGCCCCAGATGAAGTCGACGTTGCCGGCTACCAGGGTGCGGTAGAACCAGTTATAGCCCTTCAGGTTCAGGGTGTCCTGTTCGCTGTAAAAACTGGCTTCCTTGGCGACCAGGCGGCCTTCGCTGTTGAAGTACATGGTTTCGGCCTGGCCGGAAATGCCGGCCGAGCGGATCGTGGTGTTGCGGATCCTTGTTACGCAGGAATAGCAGTTCCGGATAGCTGCCGTTGCGCACGTCGATCGCCACCGGATCGGCCTTGGCGAAGTTCTTCACCACATGGTTGATCGCGCCCTGGACCGTGCGGAAGTCGGCGGCGCCGTCGTCGTCGACCGTCACGCTGGCCATGGCTGGCGCTGCGGCGCGGGTGGTGAACGACCAGTTAGCGCTCTTGCCGATACCGACGAATGGGGTGCCGCCCAGCGAGGTGTTCTTGAACACGCCGTTGGCGACGGCCACGTAGTACTCGGTACCGTAGGCCAGCTTGTTGTTGTGCGGCTTGATGGTGACCGCTTGAGGCTGGTGTCGATCGGCTCGTCCACGCTGGCGGCGGCCGGGAAGCTGGCGCCGGTCAGGATGTAGGTCTGGGCCGGCTGGATGAATTGCGGCATGATCGTGGCCGAAATCGTGCGCGTCAGGGTCGGCTCGGAAGCGCCGGCAAAGACGATCTTGGCAGTGCCTTCACCGACCGGAGTGAGGGTGACATTGTTGCCGGAAACGTTGTCGGCAACCACAGCCGGATTGCTGCTGATGGCGCTGAAACTGCTGGTGGTGCTGTTCTGCACATTGAGGCCGCCGCCGAGCCAGTCGCTTGCATCCACGTAGCGGGTCAGCAGGTAGAGCTGCTTATTGCCGGTGGCGCCGTTGGTCATCGGACGGACTTCGACGCTGCCGGTACCGGTGATTGAGGTGCTGAGTTTGCCGCCGCCGGCCTGGTTCAGAGCGTTGGCCTTGACCAGGCTGACCGGGCGCGGCGTGAAGGCGTAGGGCACGGTCCAGCTGACGTTGGCCGACACGGCGCAGGCGCCCAGTGGTGCGCCATTGAGGGTCGAGCCGCTGTCCTTGAAGGTGGGGGAAGTACCGCCCGAATTGACTACCACCTGGTTGCAGTTGGTAGCGCCGGTGATGGCGAATACATTGTTGTTCGACAGTATCTTGGCCTGGTGGCCGGCACCGACACTGTAGCTATGCGGATAGACCGGCAGCTTTTTGTCGCCGGCGTAGTAGTTGTTGTACAGGTGGACCATGCCATAGCGCACGCGTGGCGCGCGCTGGGTGATGTTGCTGAACACATTGTTGCTGAAAGTGATGCGCAACTTGCCTTCGTCGCCAGTCGCCGAATCGCCCGAGCCGATCAGCTTATTCTTATTGTGCGAGCTGAAGTTGTTGTACGACACCGTGACGAAGTCGGACGCATTGGTGATGTCCAGGGCGCCGTCGTGGCATTGCTTGGTCTTGCCGTTTTCCACCGGCAGCATGTCGTCGGTGATGGGGGCGTCGGTGAAGCTGTTGTGGTCGATCCAGACGTGGTCGGAGCCGGACACGCCGATGGCGTCATAGGCGCTGTTCCAGTTGCCGGTGGCGCCGTCGGTCGGGTCCCAGACCGGGCCGACATCGCATGGCGCGGCAATCTTCAGGTTGCGGATGATGATTTGCGAGACGCTGGACAGGACGATGTGGCCGTTGATGAAGCCGGCATTGCCGCCCGCGCCGATCAGGGTGGTATTGCTTTTGAGGCGGATGGCGCCGCGCGCGGCCTGGTCGCCGGTATTCACATAAGGCAGGCCCTCGCTCATGTCGATGACGCCGTTGACCTTGATGATCTTGGGATTGAGGCCGCCATTGGCTATCGCCGCCAGCAATTGCTTGCGGTTGTTGACAGTGTAGATGTGCGAACTGGCCGCGGCGCTGCCGCCTACTGTGCCGCCGGCCTGGCTGGCCCAGCCGTCGGCCGGGGCCGCCTGGCGGGCCGGATCGATCGGGTCGGCAGCATGGGTGCCGGCGAAGGCCAGCATGAGGGCCGCGCACAGCGCGCCCTTGAAACCAAACTGTTTCATTGTAATTCTCCTGTTTCAGGAATATCAGGAATAGGAAAGCCGCGCGGCCCTGATGAGGGTCGCGCGCATCGGCAATGTGACTTCAGACTGAGGGCTTGCGGCGCCGTGCCAGTGCCATGCCGGCCAGGCCCGTCAGGAGCTTGTTTTGTCTCCCCAAAAACTACATCGTCAACACTTCATTTCACTCCTTGCTCGACAGGGTGGTGTTGTAGACCTTGCCGCCAATCTTTACGTTCTTCAGTTTCAGGCCGCGCACCTTGTGCAAGTAATAGGGCTGCTCGCTGTTGGCCGGCGTGCCGAAATCGCTATCCGTGATGCTGATGTCCATGATCGGCAGGATCGGCAGCTTCTTGTCGCCGTTGTAGTCGAAGGCGACCGGTCCCAGCAGCACGAAGGCCTGCCAGGACGAGAAGCGGCCCTTGGGCGTGTCGACGCCGCCGACCTTGACGCCGGAAATGTGGACGTTCGACACTTCCGGCGGGCGGATGCGCACGTTGTCGGCGGTCGGCGCGTAGTCGCAGTCGATGGTGATGACGCCGCCGGCCGAGGACGACACGGATTTCGGCGCAATCGGCGAGCCGGGCAGCGGCGTGTAGAAGTGGGGTTCGGTGGCGACACCGTTCGCAATGGTGACGTTGCGTACGTAGAAGTGGCGCAGGAAGCCGCCGCGGTTCATATTGGTTTTCATGCGGATCGCGATGTCGAGCGGGCTGGTTTTCCAGTTGACGTTGCGGAACTCGACGTTTTGCGCGTACACGTGCTGGATGCCGCCCGACATTTCGCTGCCCAGGGTCACACCGCCGTGGCCGCTGTTCATGATGCATTTCTGGATCAGGATGTTTTGGGTTGGCCCGTACTGGACGTCGAGGTTCTTGCCGGCCTTGATGGCGATGCAGTCGTCGCCGCAGTTGAAGGTGCAGTCTTCCACCAGCACGGTGTCGCAGGCTTCCGGATCGAAGCCGTCGCTGTTCGGGCCCATGCTGTCCATGTGCACGCCGCGGATTTCCAGCTTGCGGCAGGCGACCGGATGGTGCTGCCAGAACGGCGCCTGGTTCAGCTGGTAGCCCTTGAGCAGCACATTGGTGCAGCCGATGAATTCCACCATGCATGGACGCAGGAAGTGGCCTTTACCGAAGATGCGTTTTTCGACCGGCACCCCGGCTTCGGACAGCGAGGGCAGGTAGGCTTCGTCGGTGCGCCATTTCTTGCCGTCGCCTTCGATCAGCTTGGCCTGCTCGGCGCTGATGCCGGGGGCGATGTCGCTGGCCTTAGTGGCATTATTGGGGTTGACCAGGTTCTGCGCCAGATGCTGGCGCGGGCCGGCTTTGCGCTTGCCTTTCCAGTCCCACCAGCATTCGTCATTGCTGGCCAGCGGCACGCCGCCCTGGCCGTCCAGGATGCTGGTCCAGTCTTCGCCCGTCAGGGCAATGTTGCTCTGGCCCCGCGCGTACACCAGCGGGGAATAGTTCAGGCAGTCGTTGGCCTGCCAGCGCGACAGCACCAGCTTGCCGTTAGGGCCGCAATCGACGTCGCCGTATTTGGCGAAATCGTCCGGGTCGTTGCTGAAGTAGACGCGCGCGCCCGCCTTCAGGTGCACATGTACATTCGACAGCAATACGATCGGGCCCTTGCATAGCCAGTTGCCGGCCGGGATGACAACCCTTCCGCCGCCAGCCTTGTTGCAGGCGGCGATGGCGTCACGGATGGCGGCGTAGCAATCATGCGAGCCCGGCGCCGGAGTGCTGACCTTGCCTGGGGTGTGGTGGCCGACCAGGCCGTCGATCTCGACCGCTTTGCAGGCTTGCGCGCCGTGGGCGGTGATGACGAAATCCTCTTTGCGAAACACCAGCGGGCACTTGAACTTGTCGGCGATCTCTTGGGCCTTGCGCCATGGATCGGCTTTGGCCGCGGCCAGGGCGGGGGCACCGGCGCCGAGCGCCAGGCCGGCCGCGGAGGCGGCGCGCATCAGCGCGCGGCGCTGGAAATTCACAGGATTGGTCATGCTTTGCTCCACTAAGGTTGTTTTGGTACGTGTTCTGGGGTCCGGGTCGGGCGGGCGCGATTATCCAGGCCTTTCACGTGGCCGGCTGGTCCGGTGCAGCAGCTTCAGGTGCGCGAGGGCGGTGGGGCCGCAAGGAAATGTTTGCTCATTGGCGTCTCTCGAATGTTATCGTCCGCAGGTCTTGGCGCCTGCGAATCGGTGTTGGCTGGTCATGGTGGCGGGCTAGGCTAGCCACGTGAAAACGTGCGCGTGACGCGCTCAAGGTGGGCCCGCATGGCGCTGCGGGCCACGGCGCAGACTTCAGCCTCGACCATGCGGCGGGCCGACAGCACTTCGAAAGGACCCGGGCCGCCTTCCTCGATGCCGTGGGCGGCATCGAGCGGCACGCTGACATACACGCCGGAACCGCTGCGCACTTCCACCACGCCGCCCAGTTCGAGCGCGATCAGGCCCTCGCGCAGCGAGGCGCGTGACAGGTTCAGGCGGGTGGCAAGCTCACGTTCGGAAGGCAGGCGTTCGCCGGGCGCGATGCGTTCCTCGCGGATCAGGTCCTGGATGCGCTGGGCCACCACGCGATACAGGCGCGGCTCGTGCGGCATCGGATCATTCGGGGTGGAAACTTTTTTTAACATGGCACCCAGGCGCGGCTATGTGGTCAGACCATTCTAGATTGGTCCGACCACTCGCGCAAGGTGCTCCTACCAAAAATTAGTTTCTATGCACGCACTGTTGTGGCCGCGACAAGCTTTCGGGATAGCCGGCGAAAGCTTGTCATTTCGCCCAGTGGGCGCTCAGGCGCCGTTGTACGCCGGTAAGTGCCCGGTGGGTACGGCCTAGAACGTTGGCGGCCAGGTAGTGGATGGTGGCGATCGGGTGTTGCACGCCGTAGCCCTGGCGCCCGAGGTTTTGCGGCATGAAGAAGCGCGAGAAGCGCACCAGCGCCGCCTCGTCGCTGGTACGGAAGCGTCCGTTGACGTGCGTGGTGTTGAAGCCGTACTCATTATTGAACAGGAAGGCCACGCTGGGCGAGGTCATGGAAAGGTCGTGCGGTCCGTCCGCCGCCAGTTCCTGGTAGGGCTCCACGTAAGACACGCGGATGCGTATCGACAGGTCGGGGATGTAGATGTGCAGCGGTTTGATCAGCCCGAGGCGCTCCAGCAGCCAGGGCAGGAACAGCAGGTTGGCGCGCATCGCCTTGCGGTGCTTGCCGAAGGCGGCCCGTACCACTTCGGGCGCCAGTGGCGTTTCGGCCGGCAGCAGTTCGGCGTTTGCCGCGGCCAGGCGCTGCCAGTGCGCGACCGCCGCATCGCTGGCGCCCCGCAGGGTGGCCGGAGTGTCGGTGTCCAGGTTGATGCGCCCGCCCGGCTTGAGGAAACGGACCGGATTGGTGGCGTGGCTTTGCGCCGCCCAGCGCGCCACGCTGGCGGCGGTGTTCTGGCCATCGTTCAGGTAAAAGTTTTCGATGTTCGAAAAAGTTACGAAGGACGCGAACGGCACCACGATGGCCGGCGCGAAGGTGGCGATCTGCAGCTTGATGCGCTTGAGTTTTTCGGCGGCGGCGGCGCGCCGCTGTTCGCACTCGAAAGGATTGCCGACCCAGTTGGCGTAGCCAAACTGCGTCAGCAGCACATCGATGCCGCCGCCCGGCACGGACAGGGTGGCACGCACGGCGCGGCAACTGGCGGCGCTGGTCAGGGCGCAGTCGTTCAGGTTGAGGATGTTGCGGCCGCCGCAGCTGATCAGGCAGTAAGAGTCGCCGTCCGCATACGGGTGGACGCTGATGGACATGTCGCTGTCGAGGCGGACCGGCTGGCCCGGCATGCATTCGACGACCTTGAAGTCCATGCGGCGCAGGAAGTTGACCACGCGCTTGTCTTTGGTGTGCTGGAACAGCAGCGTGACCTTGCCGGGAAAATCCTGCTTGAGGCGCTTGATGAAGGAAATCGAGAAATGGTCCGGGTGCTCGTGTGAAAACCAGATGAAGGTGTTGCTGCGCTGCTCGGCGATCTCGCGCACCAGCGCGGCATTGGAGGTGGAATTATCCAGCAAGCTCCAGCCATTGTTGAACACCGGCCCTTCAACCCACGGGTCGACCAGCAGCAGGGTGCGGCCGTTGTTGACGTAAAAGCAGGCGTGGTTGACGAAGGTGAGCAAATTCTTGTTCATGTCGGTCTCTAGATGGCGATAAAGCGGCCGCGGTGAAAGCCCAGGGTGCGCTGCGGGTGGGCGTGGCAACGTTCGACCTCGCCCACGAAGATGACGTGGTCGCCTTCGTCGTAGCGGCTGCGGTGGCGGCATTCGAACCACGCCACGGTGCCGGCCAGCACCGGCATGCCGCGCTCCGACAGGCGGAAGGGCACGGCGTCGAAGAGCTGCTCGCTCGAAAGGGCGAAGTGCTGGGCCAGTTCGATCTGGTCGCCGGCCAGCACATTGATGACATAGCCGGTGGCGCCGGCAAAGCCGTCCATGGTACTGGCGCTGTGCGCCAGGCTCCACAGCACCAGCGGCGGGTCGAGCGAGACCGAGTTGAACGAGTTGATGGTGACGCCCACAAAGGCGCCGTCGGGGCGCTGCGCGGTGATGACGGTGACGCCGGTGGCGAACTGCGACAGCGCCTTGCGGAAGTACTTGGTGTCGAACTCGGGAACGGAGTCGCACAAGGAAGGAACTTGCATGCGGTAACCTGCGCGGATGAGTGGACGGTGGAACCATACTAAATAGCCGGGTCGGCCGGGCTTTGATCCCCAACAAGCGTCTCGTCCTGTGTGCACGCAACCCAACAGTTCTCCCGTACCTAAGCTTTTCCATTAGAATTCACTGCACCAAGGGATCTTCGGTCGAGGCAGCAATGGCGGTAGCGGCAGCACAGCGGCGCGTGACATTTGCATGAGCATCATTGCGTACGCGCGCGGCCCGTTACCTGCCGACCCCATCAACCGGCGGCTGGCGCTTGGCCTGCTTGTGTCGCTGCTGCTGCACGGCCTGATTCTATCGCTGCGCTTCGGCATTCCCGGATTGGGCGAACCCGGCCCGGCGGCGCCGATCAGCATCCGGATTGCCAACGCCCCCACGCCGGCATCGGCCGCACCAAGCGAACTCGCCCCTGAAGCCTTACCGCCGGTTGTGGCGGAAGTTCCTGCGCCCCCGGGCGGCATGCGCATGGTGGACCCGCGTCCGGCGCCGCCAGCCGCGCCCATTGCCCCGCCGATTCCCAAAGCAAAACAGCGTCCCGCCAAGCCGCGCAAGGCACCCCGTGTCAGTGCGCCGCTGCCGCCGGAGCCGGCCGAGCCGGCGCGTGTGATTGCCCAGGACAGCGCGCCCAACGATTTCGCCGTTGCCACGCCGCGCCCGGAAGAAGCCGAGCGCAAGACGCTCGATCCGCAAGAGGCCCAGGCCGGGACCGACGACGGCAGCGACGCCATGAACGCGGCGGCGCAGCAGCAGCTTGAACAACAAGGGCTATCGGATGAGCGCGCCGCGCTGCTGCGCAAGGAGGAAGAAGACGCCCAGATACGTTTAGCGCAGGAACGGTCCGCGCAAGAGCTTGTGGCAAAAGAAAAAGCAGCGGCGGAGCAAGCAGAGCGGGAACGGCTCACCCTGGAACGGGCCGCCGAGGATCGGGCGGCGCAGGAGAAAGCGGCTCAGGAACGCTTGGCTCAGGAAGGGCTGGCGCAGGAGAAGGCCGCTCAGGAAAAGTTGGCGCAGGAGAGGGCGGCCCACGAGAGGGCGGCGCAGGACAAAGCGGCACAGGAAAAGGCGGCCCAGGAACGCTTGGCGCAGGAGCGCGCCGACCAGCTGGCTCGCGAGCGCGCGGTGACGCAGGCCGATGCCGCCGGTCCGGGTGGAACGGGAACCAGCGGCGGCAGCGGTGGCGGCGCACCGGCGATTCCGAAAAACCTGCCCGGCACCGGTCTGCCCAGCGCGCGTGACCTGGTCAAGGGGCTGGACATCCTGAGGGGTACGCCGCCTGCAGGCCGGCGCAATGAACGCCGGGTGTTTGTCGGCAGCAACGAGCGCGATGTGCCACTGCGCATGTACGTCGACAGCGTGCGCGTGAAAATCGAACGCAATGCCACCCTCAACTATCCGCGCGCCTGGGCCGACCTGGTCCGCATCGACCCGCTGGTCAATATTGCACTCAACAGCGACGGCAGCGTCGAAGACATCACGATCGTGCGTTCGAGCGGGCGTGCCGACATGGATGCGGCGGTCCTGCGCATCGTGCGGGTGAACGCCCGCTACTCGCAGTTTCCACCTAATGTCGCTTCACGCTACGATGTGATCGACATCCGGCGCGTATGGCGCTTCGACGAGGTGCTCAAGCTGATGGAGGAAACGCCCTAACGGCCCCTGCGCTCTTCGCCTCAATTGATGCATCTCCAAGAACATGAGATTGCCACAAACCCGTCTACACCACCGTCCCTGCACGGAGAAAATGGCGGAGCCCGCCGTTTGATCTTCAGCAAAGCTCGCCGAATGGGCGTCACTTACTCTGATTATCAACCGTGTTTTATTTGGCAATTATCATGAAACTTTCCACAACGATTCGGTGGGGCCGGCGCGCCACCCTGATCATGCTGTTTCTGGTGGGCGCTTGCGCCAGCCATGCGCCGTCCGGCCCGCTGGACCAGCAGCACCCGCCCGGTGCCGCGCCGGTCACCCAGCTCATTAATGAGCGGGTGATCGACGCGGAGCGCCGCGAGCGCGAGGGCCAGGTCAACCGCTCCGTCGCCCGCCTGATCGTGCGCGACCCGCCACCATACATGATCGGGCGCGGCGACGTACTCTCGATCTTGGTGTGGGATCACCCCGAACTGGCCGGGCAGGGCATTGCCGCGAGCGCCAGCAGCATGGACCCGGGCGCCCCCAACGCGCCGCCGGCCGGCTTCGTGGTCGACCATGAAGGGCGGGTGCAGTTCCCGCTGGTCGGCATGCTGCGCCTGGCCGGGCTGACCGAAGAACAGGCGCGCGCCCTGGTGACCAAGAGCCTGGCGCGCTATATCGCCGCGCCCAATGTGACCTTGCGGGTGCAGGCTTACCGCAGCAAGCGGGTGTATATCGACGGCGAGGTCAAGTCGCCCGGACTGCAGGCCATCAACGACATTCCCATGACCCTGGTGGAAGCGCTCAACCGGGCCGGCGGGCTGCTGCCCACCGCCGATCAAAGCCGCATTGCGCTCGAACGGGGCGACGCGCGCTACAGCATCGACTTGCGCTCGCTGGTCCAGAAGGGCATCAATCCCGGCAGTGTCATGCTGGCCGATGGCGACGTGGTGCGGATTCATTCTCGCGACGAGAGCAAGGTGTTCGTGTCCGGCGAAGTGGTGGCCCCCAAGGCGCTGACGATGCACAACGGCCGCCTGACCCTCAACGAGGCGCTGGGCGAATCGGGCGGCATCAGTCCGACCACGGGCGATGCGCGCCAGGTGTATGTGGTGCGCAAGACCGCCGGCGGCACCAAGGTGTTCCAGCTCGACGCCAGGCGGACCGGCGCGCTGGCCATGGCCGAGGCGTTCGAGCTGCATCCCAAGGACCTGGTGTACGTGGCGGCATCGCCGCTGGCCAACTGGCACCGCGGCCTCTCCATGCTGTTCCCCGGCGCGCTCACCCAGGCGATCAGCGTCGGCACCAGGCCCTGAACGCTATCGAGCATGACGTCGGGTGGCTGTCAGCCGCCCGGCGACAAGAAATCACCCCAAGGAGAGCATCATGGACCGGCACGGCGATTCGCTACCCTTATCCACCATTCATCAAAGCACACCGCTGTCCGGCAGGCCGATGGCGGCGCGCATCCCTGAACCGGAACAGGACCTGCAGGATATCGACCTGAAAGGCTATTTCAATATTTTGTACGACAGCCGCTGGCTGATCGGCATGGTCACCATGCTCGTGACGATCATGGCGGTGGTCTACGCGCTGGTGGCCAGCCCGGTCTACGAGGCCAACCTGATGATCCACGTGGAGGAAGAAAGTCCCAACGCCTCCAAGAACATCCTCAGCGAAGTGTCGTCGCTGTTCGAAACCAAGAAGGCGGCGATCGCCGAAATGGAGCTGCTGCGCTCGCGCATGGTGATTGCCAATGCGGTCGACAACCTGCAGCTGTATGTGGATGTTCAGCCGAAGTATTTCC
Source organism: uncultured Oxalobacteraceae bacterium (assembly GCA_946479255.1). The sequence continues at coordinate 42,452 of CAMLFK010000004.1, read as the reverse complement.
CGGTGGTGGGATTCTGGTTCGCCAACCGCCACGCCGGCGAGCTGTCCGAGCCCGGCATCTTCGGGCGGGGCGGCTTTGTATGGGGCGCGGAAAAGGCGGAGGTGTCGCTGTTCGAAGTGCCGGCGGCCGCGCAGAACCTGGAGTTCACCCTGACCGCGCGCGGCGACGGCGTGTTCCACCTCACCGGCGAGGCGCTCGATTCGGTGTACGAAGGCCGGGTCGGCGTAACGCACCGGGTGCCGGCGCGCGCCGGCGAGATCGAGCTGCGGGTCGACAGCTTGGCGGCCCGGCCCGGCGCCGAGTTCACCTTGAGGCGCTATTCCCGCCTGCGCACCATCGAGAGCATCCAGCGCTCCATGCTCATTACCGAGCAGGGCAAGCAGTCGGGCATTATCGCCGTCAAACTGCAAGGGGACGATCCGCAGCGCACCAACAGTCTGTTGAGCGAGATCGGCCGCGAGTACATGCGCCAGAACCTGGCGCGCAAGACCGAGGAAGCGGAGAAATCGCTGGCCTTCCTCAACCAGCAGTTGCCCGCGCTGAAACGCCAGCTGGAGCAGTCGGAAGAAAAGTACAACTCCTTCCGCCACCACAACGGCACCGTCAACATGGCCGAAGAGGCGCGCATGAGCCTGCAGCAGGCGGCCGCCGCGCACAGCCGCCGCATCGACCTGAGCCAGAAGCGCGCCGAGCTGCTCACGCGCTTCACCGACGACCATCCGATTCTCAAGGGACTTAACCGGCAGATCCGCGAAGTCGATGCCGAGATTGCCGGGACCACCCGGCGCATCAAGACCCTGCCGGCACTGGAGCAGGACGAGTCGCGCCTGCTGCGCGAGATCAAGGTCAACACCGAGCTGTACACCGCGTTGTCGAATACCGCCCACCAGCTGCGCCTGATTTCGGTCGGGCGGGTCAGCAACGTGCGCCTGATCGATGCGCCGATGGCCCCGGAAAAGGCGCTCAAGCCGAACCGGCCGCTGATCGTCGCGCTAGCGGCGGTGACCGGCATGTTCCTCGGCGTGCTGCTGGCGTTTGCGCGCAAGGCCGTGTCGGGCGGCATCGACGATCCTGAGCGTATCGAAAAGATGCTCGGCGCCCGCGTGGTGTACGCCAGCATCCCGCACAGCACCCACCAGGACCGGCTGCAGCGCAAGCATGCGCCGGCCACGGCGCGCCTGCCTTTGCTGGCCTGTGAAATGCCGGAGGACAGTGCCATCGAAAGCCTGCGCGGATTCCGCGCGGCGTTGATGTTCGCCATGCCGCACCTGCGCAACAACGTGGTCATGTTCGCCGGGCCTGGCCGCCATATCGGTAAATCCTTCTTGTCGGTTAATTTCGCGGCCGTGATGGCGGCCAGCGGCAAGCGCGTGCTGCTGATCGACGCCGATCTGCGCAATGGCCAGCTGCACCGCTACTTCGGGCTAAGCCGTGAGAATGGCCTGACCCACGCGATCGGCGGCGCCGTGCCGCTTGAGCAGATCATCCATCGCGATGTGGTGGCCAATCTCGATTTCATTCCGACCGGCATGCTGCCACCGAACCGGGCTGAATTTATTCAGCATCACAATCTCGGCCACTTGCTGGAAACCGTGCGCGGCAATTACGACCTGGTGCTGATCGATCCGCCGCCCCTGTTGACGGTGTCGGACGCGCTGGTGATCGGCTCCCATGCGGGGGCGGTGTTCATCCTGGCGCGCGCCGGCTTGACGACCGAGGGCGAGATCAACGAATCGATCAAGCGCCTCAATCATGCGGGAATTTCGCCGCAGGGGGTGCTGTTCAACGACCTGGCGCTGCGCTTGGGCGGCTACGCGTATGAGTTCAAGAACGATCGCACGCCGCAGCTGACCCATGCGAAATAGGCCCACCAGGTGATGGATGAGGTCGGCAACGAATATGCCGCTCACCAGGGAGCGGCTGCCGCGGCGCAGCGTCAGGCAGCCGCACGCGGTCAATACACCTACCGCGCCGAACTGCCGTCGACCCCGTTCATGCTGCACGTGTCGGCCAGCGGCTCGGATGACAATCCGGGCACGCCACAGGCGCCGCTGCGCAGCATCCTGAGGGCCTCCCAGCTCGCACGGCCAGGCACGACGGTTGTGGTTGCGCCCGGCGTCTACACAGGCGGCTTCAAGACCACGGCCAGCGGCAGCGCCGGCGCCCGTATCTATTATGTGTCGGCCAGCCGGTGGGACGCGCGCATTGTGCCGCCGGCCAGTTCGGTGGTCAATGCGGCGGCCAGCGCCGCCTGGGACAACCGCGGCAGCTATGTGGACATTGTCGGGTTCGAGATCGACGGGCGTGGCGTGCAGGCCGGCGTGGCTTGGCGCCATGGCATCTACAACGGCGGCTCCTTTGCCGCGATCCGCCACAACCACGTGCATCACCTGGCCCAGAACATCGCCTGCACCAGCGCGGGCGGCGCGGCCATCGGGGTAGACGCTTACTACCGTGGCGTGGAAGCGGAGGTGAGCGGCAACCTGGTGCACGACATCGGACCGGCTGGCTGCCGTTACGTGCACGGCATTTACGTCAGCACCAGCGGCAGCGTGCGCAACAATGTGCTGTACCGGATAGCCGCCGGCGCCATCCACCTGTGGCACGACGCGCGCAAGGTCACGATCGTCAACAACACCGTCACCAGTTCGAACACCGGCATCATTGTCGGCGGGGGCGACTTTTACTTCACACCGGGCCCCAACGACGACACGCTCGTTGCCAATAACATCGTGTACGACAACGAGGTCGGCGTGACCGAACAGGGCTTGACCGGCTTGCGCAACCGGTACAGAAATAATCTGGTGTACCGGAACACCAGGTACAACTGGCGCCTGCAGAACGGGCTGACCCACAGCGCCACGGTCACGGCCGATCCGGCATTCGTGGCGTACGCCCGCGGCGGCACGCCTGACCTGCGCTTGCGCGCCGCCTCGCCGGCCATCGGCAAGGGTAGCGCCAGCCATGCGCCGGCGCTGGACTTCGCTGGCAAGCCGCGCGTGGGCGGTGGACCTTCCAACAACGATGCTAACAGCGGTGCCGACATCGGCGCCGACATCGGCGCCTACCGCTACTGAGAGGCAGCGAGGCGCACGCGTTTGGGAGCGCTCAAGGCAAGCCGCGCCGCCGGTTCTACCATGGTGAAATGGCTACCTCCAATGAACACCACGACGGGAAAACCGTTCAAGCCGCGGGCAGCGCGGATGAACAAGCGGACGAGCAGGAACGCATACGCCAGGTCTACCGTGACTGGCTGAGCAATGAGCGTAGCGCGGCGTACGCATGGCACCGGCCCGAAATCCTCGACCAGGTTGGCGCGCATTGGCAGGTGGCCGGCACACTGCTGGCGCGTACGCTTGGTACCGAGCTCGCCGATGTGCGCGTGCTTGACGTGGGCTGCGGTTCCGGCGGCTTCCTGCGCCAGCTGGTCAACTGGGGCGCGAATCCGGCGCTGCTGGCCGGCACCGAATACCAGCAGGAGCGGCTCGACAGTGCCCGCCGGCGCAGCGCGCCGGGCATCTACTGGCACCTGGGCGACCTCGATGGCTTTCCAGATGCCAGTGTCGATCTGGCTTGCGCAAACACCGTATTTTCCTCGATTCTGGAAGCGCAGGCGCGCGCGCGGCTGGCGTCTGAAATGTGGCGCGTTGTGGCGCCCGGCGGCTGGTGCATGGTGTTCGATTTTCGCTACAACAATCCACGTAACGCCCAGGTGCGGCGCGTAACGCGCGCCGAGCTGCAGGCCTTATGGCCCGGCCAGTGCCGGCACTACCGCACGCTGCTGCTGGCGCCGCCGCTGGCACGCCGCCTGGCCGGAGCGCCGCGTTTGCTGCGGGAACTGCTGGCGGCGCTGGCACCGCCCCTGCGTTCCCACTTCATCTATATGGTGCAAAAGCCCCGCTGAGCATGCGCGGCAGGGGGGCGCCGCCACCATGTCAGGATACCGCCGGCGCTGTTCCGGTCCGACCCAGCAGGAGCGCCTTCACCATGCGCCGGATCGCCGCCGTGCGCGCTTCGAACAGCAGGTAGAAGCCGTAGGACAGCAGCAGCAGGACCACCAGCATGGCGACAAAAACTCCCAGGTCGGCGAGGCTGTCGGTCTTGACCTCGATCTGGCCCATCCAGGCCTGGCCGGCGTAGCGCATCAGTTCCAGCAGGGGGATGTGCACGACGTATAAGGTGAATGAGAAATCGGACAGGAAGGTGGCAAGCCGGCGCACGCGCAAATTTGTGTGCTCATCGGGCTCGATGCGGCGCAGCGAGGCCGACAGCAGCAGCAACAGCGGCAGGCTGAGAGCCAGGTCCTGCAGGTAGGAATCCGTGGTCTGGTCGTCGTTCTCCCCGGTGAGGCGGAAGTACACCGACATGAGCACGAGGAGCACCAGCAAGAGGGCCTTGCCGGCGGCGCTGCAGTCCACGCGCACGCGTGAAAAGCCCGCGCCCAGCAGCCATAGGCTGAAATACAGCAGCACCGGCCATGGAAGCAATAGGGCGATACCGATCATGGCCGCGCCCAGCCAGGCGCGCCGCTGCCAGTGGCGGGTGCTAAAGAACAGCATCAGCAGAGGGAACAGCACGTAGTACCAGGTTTCGTTTGCCAGGCTCCACAGCGGATAGTTGCCGCCGTACTCGGGCAGCAAGATGGTTTGCAGTCCGACCAGGTTGGCGGCGAACACCAGTGCCGAGTACGGGTTGTCGGCCGAGGCATCGAAGGCGCCTGGATTGAGTTCGCCGGTGACGATACCGATCGCCAGCATCAGGAGAAAAGTAGGCACCAGAACCGTCCAGAGCCGGGAGAAGCGGTCGATCGCGTACAGCTTGAGTGCATCCGGCTTGCCCCATTTGTTGAGCAGGCTGCCGCCGACCAGCCAGCCGCTGATCAGGAAGAACACCACCACGGCCTGGTGCGCGAACCCGGTCAGGAAAGCCAGCGCCTGGTACCACAGCGACGGATCCGGCAAGGTGCGCAGCCCGGGATAGAACTCGCTGCGCAGGTGGGCAGCGGCAACTTCAATGGCGGCAAGGCCGCGCAGCAGGGAGATCAGCACCGAGTGCATGGATTCCTGGCTGAGCTGGCTGTCGGGCAGCACGCTGAAGCGGGGTAGCAAGGAGGTAGTCATGATGGCATCCGTCGAGGTTGGTGGGCATGGGTGTGCGGTGCCGTCCTCAGTCGAGCGCCAGGCTGTGCAAGGGCTGCTGACCGGCCAGCAGGCGCGCTGCCTTGACCAGCCACCAGGCCACCGGGAGCGAGCGCATCAGCCAGGCGACGGCCACGAAGGAAGCGGCAAGCCACAGCAAGCTGATCAAGGGACGGGCGGGATGGAGCGGGCCGGCGCAGCCGAGCGCGCCGACACTGATCAGGACGCCGATGGCGCAGCCCGCGACCGCTTCCGACAGGCTGTGCTCGCAGGTGAGCACCAGCAAGGCGGCAACCAGGATTCCCAGGCCGACGCCGGCGCCGGCGCCCGCTTGTTCAAGTGCGATGGCTTGATGAGTGGATGGGCGCGAAGGCGAGGGCGCATGCCGCCGCACGCGCGCGTCGCGTCCCAGGACCAGCAGGACGTAAAACAGAACCGGGAGGATCGCGCTGGCGCCGGCGGCGTGGCCGCTGACGGCCTTGAAGGCCATCTCCTCCACGCCGATGCCCCAGGTCATGAAGGCGATCTTGCTGAGGGCCACGGCGAGCATGCCGCCGGCGAAAAACAGCACCCAGTACAGTGCAAAGCGGTGAGCCCGGCTGGCCAGCAAAGCCACGGTGATGCTTGCTGCGACCGGCACGGTGAAGCCAGGGTCGCCCAGGTAAATCATTTTCGTCCAGGGCAGCATGGCAGGCTCGCTAGCGCAGCAGGACGCGCACGGTGCTGAGGATGATGCGCAGGTCGGTCCAGAAGCCGCGTTCGCGCACATAGCGCACGTTGTAGGCGAGCTTGGCCGGCATGACGTGCTCGAGGTAGGTTTTTTCGGGATCCGGACTGCGTGCCAGGATGGCATTCTCGTCACGAAAGCAGATCGAGGCCCAGTCGGTGATGCCGGGCCGCACCGACAACACCAGGGCGCGCACATCGGCCGGATAGCAGGCGACATAGCGCGGCACCTCGGGCCGCGGGCCGACCAGGCTCATGGCGCCCTGCAGCACGTTGAGCAGCTGGGGCAGTTCGTCGAGCTTGTGGCGGCGCAGAACGCGGCCGGCGCGGGTGATGCGGGTGTCGTTGCCGACGGTGAGCTGTGCGCCCGGCGTATCTTGCACGCGCATGGTGCGGAACTTGAAGATATTGAATATCACCCCGCACTGGCCGACGCGCTTCTGGCGGAACAGGACCGGCCCTTCCGAGTCGATCTTGATCCACAGGGCGGTCAGCAGCAGCAGCGGCGACAGCAGGGCCAGCCCGAGCGCGGCGGCGCACACATCGAATGCGCGTTTGCTCATGTCAGCAGCTCGCGCACGGCGGCAATCACACGCTGCTGGTCGGCATCGCTCATGCGGGTGTACAAGGGCAGGGTCAGCATGGTGGCGTAGGCGGCCTCGGCGGCTGGAAACGCCGCGCTGCTCAGGCGGCAACTGTCGCGCCAATAGGGGTGGCGGTGCAGCGGGATGAAATGTACGCTGGTACCGATGCCGCGTTCGGCCAGCTGCCGGATCAGTTCGTCGCGCCCCAGCGGCGCCCCCGGCAGCAAGCGGACCATGTACAAGTGCCAGGCGTGGCTGCTGCCGGCCGGCGCCCCGGGCGGCAGCAGCAAAGGCAAGCCGGCCAGGCCTGCGGCATACGCCGCGGCCAGTTCGGCGCGGCGCGCCAGGAAGCGGTCGATCTTGCGCAGTTGTTCGATGCCGATCGCCGCCGCCAGGTCGGTCAGATTGTATTTGAAGCCGGCCGCCACCACCTCGTAGAACCAGGCCGGGGTGCGCGAGGTGTAGCGCGCGAAGGCATCCTGGCTGATCCCGTGCAGGCGCATCACCTTGATGCGGCTGGCCAGCTGCGCGTTGCGCGTCACCACCATGCCGCCCTCGCCGGTGGTCATGGTTTTGTTGGCGTAAAAGCTGAACACGGTCGCATCGCTGTCGAGCGTGCCGACCAGGCGTCCGCGGTGGCGGGTGGGGAAGGCGTGGGCGGCGTCCTCGACGACCTTCAGGCCGTACTCGCGCGCCAGCGTGATCAAGGCATCCATGTCGCAGGCCAGCCCGGCGTAGTGCACCGGAATGATGGCACGGGTGTGCGGGCCAATGGCCGCCTTGACCGCGGCCGGGTCGAGATTCATGGTCTCAGGCAGCACATCGGCCATGATCGGCTGCGCGCCCAGGTAGCGGACCACCTCGGCGGTGGCGGTGAAGGTCATGGTGGGTACGATGACTTCATGGCCCGGCCCGATGCCGAGCGCCTCGAGCGCCAGGTGCAGCCCGGCGGTGGCGGAATTGACGGCGATGGTTTCGACGCCGCCGCCCAGGTACGCGGCGAAGTCCTGTTCGAACCGGCGCGCCTGCGGTCCGGTCGTCACCCAGCCGGAGCGCAGGCAGGCTACCACGGCGGCGATTTCTTCGTCGCCGATATCGGGCAGGGCAAAGGGCAGGAAAGCACCGGCCGAGGGTGCGGCGCACGCGCCGGCTGCGGCGGGGATGTGCAGGTCTTCAGGCATGTTCGGACTCCGTGTCGATTGGCGCTGGGCGGTAGCAGCCGCTCACGCGCACGCTTGAAGGAAACGCTTTCCCAGCACGGGATAGCTCAGGTTGGCCAGGGCGTAGGTCTTGCCGCGCTGTCCCATGACTTCGCGCTCGCGCCCGGTCAGCATGAACAGGGCCAGCAAGCCGCGCGCGACGGCCATGGGATCTTGCGGCGCCACGGTGAGGCCGCATGCGGCCTCGGCCACCACGTCATTGCCGGCATCGACCGAATGGAGAATCGGACGCCCCGCCATCATGTAGTCGATCAGCTTATTGGGTGCAATGCCGTAGCGATACAGGCGCTGGCGCTGCCAGCCGATATAGGCCACGTCGAAGCAGCGCAGCAAGGCGGGAACGTCGGGCTTGGGGACGCCGTCGAGGAAATACACATTGGACAGCTGCATGGCGGTGGCGCGCTGGCGCAGGCGGATCTTCTCGGGGCCATCGCCCACCAGCACGAAGGCGATGCGCCGGTCGTCCACCAGGCTGGCGGCATCGAGCATGGCATCGAGGGCATTGGCCAGTCCGTGCGTGCCGGCGTAGCCGACGATGAATTTGTGATCGCGCCGCAGCGCAGCCAGCATGGCGCCGGTGGGGCCCGCCAGTTCGCGCGTGTCGCCCAGCCATTCGGCCGGGTCGGCGCCATTGGGGACGATGTGCAGCTTATGCGGCGCCATGCCATGCGCCTCAAGGTGTTCGCGCACCTTGGGCAGGATGGAGACAATGGCGTCGGCGTGCCGGCATGCGTAATTCTCGGCCGCCTGGAGCAGCATGATGAAGGGATGCCAGCGCGAGTAGCCGCCCAGTTCCATGGGGGTCAGCGGCCACAGGTCGTGCAGCTCGAACAGCAGGCGTGCGCCGGACAGGCGGGCAATCCGGCGCGCCGGCCAGATGTCGAGCGGATAGGTGCTCGACGCGATCACCGCGTCGGCGCGAAAGCCGGCGGCCAGCGCGCGCGCCTGGCGCGCCAGGATCGCGATGAAGGCGAGCATATTGCACACCCGCGCCAGCCCGTTGCCGCGGTAGGCGGGGGTGGCGATCCATTGGTACTCGACGCCGTCGATGACTTCGTCGAGCCGGTCGCGCCCATCCATCTGCGGGGCCTGGGCGCGGATGTGCGACTGGGCGGAAGCGACGATGCGCACGCGGTGTCCCAGGCGCACCCATTCCCTCGCAAGATAGAAGGGCCGGTACTCCATGCCGTGGCGCAGCGAGCCGGCGTAATGGTTGATCAGCAAGATATTCATGATGGGTCCTGGTTCAAGCCGGTGAGTGCTACCAGGTCAGCCCTTCGACCAGGCGGCGCATATTGGTGTGCGTGCTGGCCCGCCAGTTGGTCTCCCATTGCACCGGATGGGTCAGCAGGCAGATGCAGCGGTAGCGGCCGAATGCCGCGCCGGGCGCGACCGGGTGGTAGAAGGCCGGCGGCGGGCGGTCGCTGATGTACAGGTCGAAGCGGTCCAGCAAGTCGGCGTCGTAGGCTTCGTGGGCGATCCCGCAGCGCGCGCGCAAGCCGGGGTCGCGCAGGATCTCGAAGTTGCTTACCTTGAGACGGCGGTTGGCGAAATCGCCGTGGCTGGCCACGGTGTGCAGCTTGATCGCCAGGGTATCCTGGATGTGGTTCAGGTTGCGCAGGAACTCTTCGCGGATTTCCGGGAAGCGGCGGCGCACCGCGTCGGCGCTCTTGATGTGGTGGCGCTTGGCGAAGTCGGCCACCTCCTCGAAGTGGTAGCTCGCTTCGCTGCCGTAGGCTTCGATCTCGCGCATCAGGCCGAAGTCCAGCGTCGACAGGCGGAAATAATAGCTGGCGGTGATGCCATGGCGCGCCTCGATGGCGAACATCTTGGCGGCGGTGCGCACATCGCTGTCGATATCGTGCCGCTGCACCAGCGTGAGCGCGCGCGCGCTGGGCGCCGCTTTTACGAAGTTGCGAAGGGAAACCTGGGCGTAGCCGTTCTCCTTGGCTGACTGAAGCAGCCGCTCGTACTCCGACAAGCGGGATGGCATCAGATAGTCGCTGTAGATGCGGTTCAGTAGGGTCTTCATTGCAAGCTGTACTTCGCGCGGTATGGGGAGAAGCCGAGAATGGTCTTGAACTGGCGCAGGCCGGGCTGGGCGCCGAAATAGGTGTCGTACATCAGGTAGCGCACGCGGCGCTCACGCATCAGGCGGGCGACGATCTCGACCATGAGCAGGTGCATGATGCCGTCGTTGTTGCGGCAGCCCATGAGCTGCGAGAGGGCGCTGAAGTTGCCATACAAGCCGAGGTTGGCATACGCCATCAGTTTGCCTTCCTTGAGCACGCCGAAATAGTTGAAGTTCGGCACGCGCTCGAAGCTGCTCTGGCGTAGCTGGTAATGCGCGTCCATCGGCCGCCCCTGGCGTTCTTCGATGGAGGTATTGATGGCGTGGATGTCGTCGACATAGCGGTTGCGGTCGATCTCGGTCATCAGGTAGCCGCGCGCGCGGGCACGCCGGGCGTGGTAGCCGCCCAGGTTGTGGCCCTTGATCTTGTCCAGGTAGGCTTCGAAGCTGCCGCATTCCTGGAAATCGATCAGCGCCGCACCCCAGCTTTTGTGCTGGATGAACTTGAATTTTGGATGGGGCTTGGTGAAATTTCGGTAGGTTTCCAGCACATTGTCGGGTTCAATATCTTTAACAAAACGCAGCTGCGCCACCGGCAAGGTGGCGAGCTGGCGCAGGGTTTGCAGATGCCGGGACAGGGAAGTCATCGCTTTATCCAGTTTTTACAAGCTTCATTTGCTATTGATCTAAACGATTTGAACGGGAAAAAATTGCCTTCATTCATGCGTCGCTTGGGGCGAGCCGTACCCGTCCATCTGCTTGACTGTAAAGCGATATGCGGTGCCGGTCTTGAAGCAGCTTAAGGGGCGGGAGTGGAACTCAAGCCTGGCCGCTTAGTTCCCTCCATCGCGCAATTCGTCGTAGAAGCGCAAGAGCTTGCGCGATTCAGTGGGCCAGTTATAGTGGTCGGCGACGGCACGGCGCCCGTTGATTCCCATCTGCTGGGCTTGCTGTGGATGGCCCACCAGATAATCGATCGCCGCAGCAATCGCGCGGGGATTGTGCGGGTCCACGCACAGCCCGCAGTGATGGCCTTCGACAATATCGCGCCACAAGGGAATGTCGGAAGCGATGACCGGAATGCCGGCTGCCATGTACTCGAACATCTTGACCGGCAGGGCTTCCAGATAATTCGGCTGCGGGTGAAGCGTGACCAGTCCGGCCATCGAACGGTGCATGGTGGCGGCGACGCCGGCGCGGTCCAGGTGGCCAAGGGCGGCGACGCGTTCCCATCCCGGGGCACTTCTGAGCTCGGCTTCCAGCGCGGAACATTCGAACTGCCCTGCCAGATTCAGGCGCGCGCCCGTGCGCAGCGCCGCGCAAGCGGCCACCAGTTCGCGCACCCCGCGCCCGGCGGCGATGCTGCCCACGTAGCAGACCTCGGCCTGCTTGCGCTCCCAGCGCGTTTCGCCATCGAATTCGCTGGCCAGGGGGTAGTTGTTGACATCGATGGTGCGCGGGTGGATGCGCATGAACTTGTCGCGGATGGCCGGGGTGGCCGCGACGATCCCGTCCAGACGCGCGCAGGCGAAACGCTCGAAGGTCCCCATGCCGCTGGCCAGCATCCTGCGGGCGGCGGGATGCAGGTAGGGTTTGCTTAACATCTGCAACGGTAAGTCTTCATGGGCGTCGAAGATGACCCGTTTGCCGAGGCGCTTGAGGCGCAGGCCGGTGGGGATCAGTTCCGGGTCATGCAGGTGATAAATGTCGGCATCGACCGCGCGCGCGCAGTCGAACACCCGCCTCGTCGCGTACAGCATGCGCGCCACCCGCCCGGATTCGCGGCCGACGTCGAGAATGTCGACGCCGTCCTTGTGCCCGGTGCCGTAGCCATCGGCCACGACCAGGGTGACCTTATAGCCGTACGTCGCCAGGTGGCGGCACTGCTTGATGAAGATCCGCGTGTCGTAGCGTGGATGGGCGGAGGTCAGGTGGGCGACCGTGCTTAGATTTTCTTCCATACCGGTACCTTGAATAAGAACCCAGCGCTGCACCAATGAACATATCGGTGAAGTAGTGCGATGTCGCCAGCAGCAGCAAGGTGACGCAGGCTATGGCGAAGCCAACGATGAACTGGCCGTGCTTGAGCGGTGAAGAATATCCCTTGATGAACATTGGCAAACTGGGAAGGATCAGCAAGCCCAGTACGAAGAGAAATCCAAACAGGCCGGTATCGACCCAGGCGGACAGCACATTGTGCGCATACTGGCCCGGCGGATAGCTGGCATAGTCGCCAAGAATGGGATAGCGCGAGATCGTATGGAGCGCATAATCGCTCAGATGATTGCGCTTGTTCGCCGAGGTCGATTGCGACAGGTCGAGCAATTCGAGAATGCGGTTGTTCGGCAATAAGGACAGCAGCTGCTCAAGATTGGCATAGATGAGCAGGAAGAGCGCGGCGAACAGCGCGGTGATCAGTACTTTGCGCCGGCTGTAATACAGCTCGATGATCGGAATCATGAACAACATGGCGACGAACTCGCTGCGTGCGGTATTGACGAACAAAGTTGGTGCCGCGATGCAGTACAGCAGCAAGCGCAGGCGCAGGCTACGGGTGAAGGCGATGACGACGGCAAAGGTCAGCAGGTATGAACGGGAAAAGCCTTGATAGGTGGCGAGGCTTTCGGGATTCTTCGCCACCCCAAGCGGGGCCAGATAGAAGGCGCCGTCGACGGAGTACGAAAACACGATGGCGGACATGCCGATCAGGCTGGCGAGACCGGCGATACGGAATGAGCGGCGTGAGAAATCGGTAAACTTGAAGATGAAGAACAGGTTGACGGTAAACAGAATGGCCAGGATGTGGTTGCTGACGATCTGCAGATTCGCGCCGCCCACTGCGTTGAGGGCGACGATCGCCGCGAAGTACAGCATGTACAGGAAGAAGAACAGGTCGGCGAAGGCCAGACCGCGCTCGTGCCTGATCTGCCAGGCGAAGATAAACAGCAGTGGCGCGGCCACCAGCAGCGAGACGGGTGCAAAGTAGCCGCCCAACAATGCTGGAATGCTGCCCAGCCCCAGCATGGTGTGATAAAAGAAGAAGCCAGGGAACAGGGCAAGGAAGGCGGCCATGCCGGCCGCATGTCCGGGCGGCGCCTTCAGCTTTGGTAGAGAGGTATTCATGCTGGTGCCATCCCGCTGTGAGAGCATTGGTAGGACATGCGCAGGTAGACCAGGTACAGCAGCGAGTAGCCGATCGCATAGCGCGCAATACTTTGTTCCAGCGTGCCGGGCAGGGCGAATACCGACACCGTCATGACAAACAGGGCCACTTGCCAGACCAGGTCCAGCTTCTGCTTGCCCGCGACAAAGAAGACGTAACTTAAAGGGCTCGCAATAAAGTTGAGGAAGTACAGCGGGGCAAGGATCTGCGCCAGTTCCCCGGCATGGCGCCATTGCTCGCCAAATACCAGGGCGAACAGTTCCGGCGAGTAGAGCAACAACACCAGCGACGGTCCGATGCCGAGCAGCGCCAATGCCTTGAAGGTGTAGATGTAGGTTGCGCGGCAGTTGCCGTGGGCGCGGAAGTCGAGCACGGACTGGCGCTTGAAAACTTCCAGCACCGATGCCGCCAGCAGCGCCACCGGCGCCGACAGGACGCGCTGGGTCAGCGCGAACAGGCCGGCCGCCAGCGCGCCATGGCGCAGTCCGATCAGGAACAGGGGCAGCTGGCCGACCAGGGCATTGAGCAGGTTCGATGGCAGCGAAAAGCGCCAGAAGGCGGAATGGCGGCGCAGGTAGCGGCGCGCTTCCGGCGGCGGAAGCAGCTGCATGCGCGGGCGCGGCGGCGCCAGAAAGAGGATGGCGGCCAGCAGGCCGGCGGCCAGGCCGCAGACCTGGCCTAGCATCAGCCCGGCGCTGCCGGTATCGAAGGTCAGCAAGACCAGTTGCAGGGCCGCGATGCTGCCCGCACCCCAGATTTTGGCGTGCGCGGCCTTGCCGAATGCGCCTTTGGAGGTCGCGAAGGCGAGTGTGGTCTGCATGTAGGCGGTCAGCCAGATAGCCGGCCCCAGTGCCACCAGCCCCAGCCAGCTCATGTGGTCGGCCACGGGCACCCCGAGGTAGTGGCAGACGATGGCGAGCAGAACGGCCACACCCGCGATCAGCGTGGCCGACCAGGCCACCACGCCCATGCCGATGCGCTGTTGATAAATAGCGTGATCGAGGATCAGCGCCGCTTCCAGGCGCAGGGTGGCGGCAATGGCGACAACGGCCACAATGCCGAGCCAGACACTGAAGGCGCCCATCTCGGCTGGACTGCACAGGCGCGTGATCAGTGGCGCCGCCATCAGCGGCAGCGCCTGCGCTCCCACGGCGCCGCTCAGCACCGTGGCGACGTGCTTCCAGTAAGCTGGCAGGACCTTCTTCATGGGATGTCTGCCGCTAGGCGGGCGCGGAAAGCGGGTCGTGAATGCCTGGCACCGGCTGCCCGAGGGCCTGCAGCAGGGCCGAGCCGATCCGGGCGACTTCCTCGTCGCGCAGGTAAGGGCCCATGGGCAGGCTCAGGACCTTGCCGGCCATGGCGCGCGCCACCGGCGCGGCGGCGCTGTTGCACCAGCGGGCATAGGCCGGCTGCATATGGATCGGCAGCGGGTAATGGACCGCGGTGGGAATGCCTGCGCTGCGCAGCGCTTCCTGGACACGCTCTCGCTCGTCGAGCACCACCGTGTACTGGGCGTGGGCGCTGCTGCGGTCGCGCCGGCGCGCCACCAGGTTGAGCTTACCCGACAGCAAGGCGTCATAGGCTGCCGCGACCCGCTGGCGCTGGCCAAGTTCCCATTCGAAGCGCTGGAACTTGGCCAGCACGATGGCGCACTGCAGTGTGTCCATGCGCCCGCCGACTCCCAGGCGGGTGTGGACGTAGCGGCGCGACTGGCCGTGCACGCGGATCTCGCGCATGGCTGCCGCCAGTTCGTCGTCGCTGGTAAACAAGGCCCCGCCATCGCCATAGCAGCCGAGCGGCTTGCTGGGGAAGAAGCTGGTGCAGCCGATGGTGCTGAGGTTGCAGCTGCGCTTGCCTTGATAGGTGGCGCCGAAGCTCTGGGCGGCGTCCTCGATGACGGGCAGGCCGTGCCGGGTGGCGATGGCATTGATGGCTTCCATGTCGGCCGGCTGGCCGTACAGCGACACCGGCATGATGGCGCGGGTGCGGCTGCTGATCTTTTCCTCGATCTGGGGCGCATCGATATTGCAGGTGGTCGGGTCGATGTCGGCGAACACCGGCGTCGCGCCAAGCAGCACGATCACCTCGGCGGTGGCGATGAAGGAGAAGGGTGTGGTGATGACTTCGTCGCCGGGGCCAACCCCCAGCGCCATCAGGGCAATGAGCAGCGCTTCGGTGCCGGACGAGACGGTGATGCAATGGCGCGCGCCGGTATAGCTCGCCAGCTTCTGCTCGAGCTCGGCGACTTCGGGCCCCATGATGTACTGGCCATGTTCGAGCACGGTGCGGATGCGCGCATCGATATCCTCGCGGGAGGCCTGGTACTGCGCTTTCAAGTCGATGAATTCCATGATGGTGTCGGCAAAAGTGAATGGTTATCCTGGATGGTCAGGCGGCCGGATGGCCAGGCGCGGCAGGCGGCCGGGTGGCGAACAGGGTGCAGCTGCCGTTGAAGGTGACGTAGAAGTCGCCGGTATGCGGGCACTCGGCCTGGCCGGGCCCCTGCACCTTCAGGGGCAGGCGTTCGCCGAAACGGCTCATCCAGCCGGTCTGGCGGGCCGGTACGCCGGCCATCAGGGCAAACGCGGGGACGTCGCGGGTTACCACCGCGCCGGCCGCGATGAAGGCATGTTCGCCAATCGTGGTTCCACACACGATGGTGGCGTTGGCGCCGATGGTCGCACCGCGCCGCACCAGGGTGCGCCGGTACTGGTCCTTGCGCACCAGCGCCGCGCGCGGGTTGAAGACATTGGTGAACACCATGCTGGGTCCGCAGAACACATCGTCCTCGATAGTCACGGCGTCGTACACGGAGACGTTATTCTGGATCTTGACCCGGTCGCCGACCTGCACGTCGTTGCCGATGAAGACGTTCTGGCCCAGCGAACAGGCGCTGCCGACACGTGCGCCGCCGCACACGTGGGCGAAGTGCCACACGTGCGTGCCGCTGCCGAGCGTGGCGCCATCGTCGACGATGGCGCTCGGGTGAATGATGGGCGCGGCCGCATCGATTGGTTCACGTTTCATTGCTTGTTACTCCAGGGGCAAGTACTCCAGGGACTAGTACTCCAGGGGCAGGGCGACGCGCCGGCCGTCGCGCGCCGACATGTAGGCGGCGATCAGCACTTCGAGCGATTTGAGTCCTTCGCGCCCGTCGGTTTCGGGCTCGGCTTCGCCGCGCAGCACCTTGATGACGTTGTCGTAGTAGAGCGGATGGCCGAAGCCGTACACGGAGGTAGTGTGGTAGCTGGCGTCGCCCACCAGCCGGTCGTCTTCATGCGGCGTGGCGAATTCCCACTGCTGGACTTCATTGACGGCCACTCCGCCGATGCGCACGGTGCCGGATTCGCCCAGCACGGTGATGCTGCCTTCCAGGTTGCGCGGGTAGGTCAGCATGGTCACGTTCATCGATCCGAGCGCGCCGTTACGCCAGCGCAGGCTGATGACACCGGTGTCCTCGACCTCGATGTCGCGCGCCAAGGTGGCGGTATAGGCCTGCAGGCTTTCCACCGGCCCGATGATCCAGTCGAGCAGGTCGACATAATGGCTGGCCTGGTTCATGAAGGCGCCGCCGTCGAATTCCCAGGTTCCGCGCCACTTGGCGCTGTTGTAGTATTCGGCGGGCCGGGTCCAGAAGACATTCAGGTTGACCATATAGATGCGCCCGAAGCGCTTCTTGTCGACCGCGCTTTTGAGCAGCTGCAAGGTGGCGTTGCGGCGGTTCTGCTTGACGACGAACATGCGCACGCCCGCGGCATCGCAGGCCGCCACCATGCGCTTGCCGTCGTCCCAACGGGTGGCCATGGGTTTTTCGGTGATGACGTGGCGTCCGGCCGCGGCGATCTGGATGGCCTGGCCCGCATGCAGGCCGGACGGCGTGGCGACGATGACGGCATCGGCGTCGCTGCGCGCCAGCATGTCGTCCAGACTGCGATAGACGCGCGCGCCGGTGGCCGCGGCAGCCCTGGCGGCGGCCTCCGGATTGATGTCGCAGACAGCGGCCAGTTCGCAGCGGTCGGCGTGGGCGGCGATCGCGTTGAAGTGATTGTTGGCGATACGCCCGCAGCCGACCAGCGCGAAACGGATGCGGCGGTCGAGGATGGGAGAAGCGAAAATGCGCATGGCGTTTGCTCCTTAGGCCTTCACGACATTGGACAGGCGTTCGAGGTAGACGCCGCGGGTGTCGACGATCAGGCACGCGTACTGCTGGATCATGGCGTAGTCGAACGCACTGTGGCTGGTCGCCAGCAGCACCACGTCGTAGGAAGCGATGGTGGCGGGAGTCAGTTCGATGCTGGCGAGGTCGAAGCGGTGCTCGCGCATCGGCGGAAACTGCGGCACGTGGGGATCGGAGTAGGCCACCAAGGCGCCCTTGTCGCGCAGGATTTCCATCAGCTCGACCGAAGGCGACTCGCGCATGTCCTCGACGTTCTTCTTGTAGGCGATGCCCAGCACCAGCACGCGGCTTCCCTTGATGGAGCGCATGCGTTCATTGAGGGCGTCGGCCAGTTTGCCGACTACCCAGTGCGGCATGTCGCTGTTGATTTCTCCAGCCAGTTCAATGAAACGCGTGTGCAGCCCGAACTGCCGGGCCTTCCAGGTCAGGTAAAAAGGGTCGATCGGAATGCAGTGGCCGCCCAGGCCGGGGCCGGGGTAGTACGGGGTAAAGCCGAAAGGCTTGGTGGCGGCGGCGCGGATGACCTCGTGGATGTCGATGTCCATGCGGTCGGCAATGATCTTCATTTCATTGACCAGGCCAATGTTGACGGCGCGGTGGATGTTTTCGAGCAGCTTGGTCAGCTCGGCCGCGCGGCTGGAACTGACCGGCACCACAGTATCGATCGCCGCGCTGTAGAGGGCCAGGCCGGCCTGCAGGCAGGCCGGCGTATCGCCGCCGCACACCTTGGGAATGGTGCGGGTATCGAACTGCTGGTTGCCGGGGTCCTCGCGTTCCGGCGAGAACACGAGGAACACGTCCTGGCCTATGGTGAAACCGCGCGACTGAAGGCGGGGCCGCAATTCCTCATCCGTGGTGCCCGGATAAGTGGTGCTCTCGAGCGAGACGATCTGGCCGGCGCGCATATGCGGCAGCAGGGCATCGGCCGTGGCCAGTACGAAACTCAGGTCCGGTTCGCGATAGGCGTTCAATGGCGTCGGCACGCAGATGATCAGGGCGTCGGCTTGCGCCGCGCGGCTGAAGTCGGACGTGGCTTCGAATCCGCGGGCGCGCGCTGCGGCCACTGTTTCCGATGCGATATGCCTGATGTAGGTCTCGCCGCGGTTGATGCGTTCTACCTTGGCAGCATCGATATCGATGCCCAGCACCTTAAATCCCGCTTCCGCATAACGCAGGCTGAGAGGTAATCCCACATAACCGAGGCCGATAATGCCGATGACGGCGCAACGGGTTTCAACACGGGCGATAAGGCGTGTTAGATGATCGCTGGAATGTTCATCACGCATATTGGTTTCTCCGCAAATGCTATTAAATTCGGTATGGAACAGTTTTAGTCACCGGCGCGGCATGGGGTTTTTTTGCAGGCGTCAGCGCTGGCGGCACAGAATATTGCGGCGTGTATTCGGAAACGATGGCCTTGACCATCGATTCGATCATTCCGCGATCGTTGGTATCGCAGGCCGTCATCAGGAAAGTAATATAGGTTTCCAATATTCCCGGATGCAGGGCATGTTCTTTCATTCGCATAATGCGTGGATGCTCGCTGGGATAGACTTTTCCATCCGTGAGCAATTCCTCATTCAGTTTTTCGCCCGGAAATAATCCGACGAATTTGATTTCAATATCGCCTTCCGGATGCTGCGGGGTTTTTTCGGTCAGGCCCGACATGACGATCATCGTGCGCGCCAGGTCGACGATGCGGATCGGCTCGCCCATGTCCAGTACAAACACGTCGCCGCCCTTGGCCATGGCACCAGCCTGGATCACCAGCTGGGCCGCTTCCGGGATCAGCATGAAATAGCGCGATACCTCGGGATGGGTGATGGTCAGCGGGCCGCCGTGGGCGATCTGGCGCTGGAACAGGGGGATGACCGAGCCGGAGCTGCCCAGCACGTTGCCGAACCTCACCATGCAGAAAGTGGTGCCGGGATTGTCCGCGGCGGTGGCCTGGAAGATCAGTTCGGCGATGCGTTTGCTGGCACCCATGATGTTGGTGGGCCGCACCGCCTTGTCGCTGGAGATCAACACGCAGGTTTCCACACCAAAGCGGGCGGCGGCGGCGGCGATTACCTGCGAGCCCAGCACATTGTTGCGCAAGCCCTCGACGATATTGCTTTCCACCAGAGGCACGTGCTTGTAGGCGGCGGCGTGGTAGATGGTGTCAATGTGCTCGTCCTGCAGGATGCGCTCGACCATGGTGACGCAGCATACCGACCCCAGGTGGGCAATGATGGGCAGGCCGGGGAAGCGGTTGACCAGCTCCTGCTTGATGGTGTACAGCGCGTATTCGGAGTGGTCGAGCAGGTGAAGCTGGGTCGGCTGCAAGGTGACGATCTGCCGGCACAGTTCGCTGCCGATGGAGCCACCGGCGCCGGTGACCAGCACCACCTTGCCGTTGACGCAACGCCCGAACAGGTCGTGCCGCGGCGGTACCGGGGCGCGCCCGAGCAGGTCTTCGACTTTCAGTTCGCGGATCGCCGGCATCGGTGCCTTGTCGTCGGCCAGCGCGAGCAGGCGGCTGAGTATCCTGGTCGTGACGCCGGCCTGGGCCATGCGCTGCATGATGTCGCGCAGGCGTTCGGGCGAGACGCGCGGGATGGCGATGATGACGGAGCGGATGCTGAGCGCGTCTACCATCTCGGCCAGCCGGTCGGTATGGAATACCCGCAGGCCGGCAATGGTGCGGTCGTTGAGCAGATGCTTTTCGTCGAAGAAGCAGACCGGCCGGTACTCGTTGCTCGTGCGCATGGTCATGGCCAGCTGCGCGCCCGGCTCGCCAGCGCCATAGATGGCGACTGTATGATCCGCGCCGGGCCGTTCGGCAATATGGTTGCGCAAGAAGTTGCGCACCGAGATGCGCGAGGTGACGACGTACGAAAACACGATGAACCAGTAGATGGCGAGCGCGCTGCGCGGGAAGCTGGTGTCGCCCTGCGCCAGCAGGATGACGTACAGGCACATGACCGCCACGCCAAGCGCCAGTCCGGTGACGGCAAGCATGCGCTGGTCGATGAAACGGATCACCGCGCGGTACAGGTCTGACATGGACAGCGCCGCGATGGTGACCACGGCCGTCACCGCATACCAGGCGGGCCCATGGCTGGCCGCCAGGTCCACGTCGCCGACGCGCAGCAGCATCGCAAAAAACAGGCAGCCGGGAAGGGCGATCGAATCGACCGCCACCATGAGCGCGATTTTGCCTCTGCGACCCATTGAAACCAATTCTTTACAGAATCGGTGGACCGGTTGAATATAAAAGGTCGGCATGGCGTTTAGGAAAGATGCGCTGGTGAGTAAATAAAATAATGATGGATTAACGACAGGCGCTTCGGTATTCCCGCAATAGTTTATTACTGATAAGCTTGCCGACGAGACGCTTAATTGATGTGTTGATTGATTATGTGGCCGGGGTAGGGGGGCGGGTTTGATTATGCTCAATGGCTGACTTTTGCCGGAATCCGGGCCTCAACTAATTGATTTTCGTAATCAAAGAATCGCGGCTATATATTTCTTTACGTATCTAATTTCCAGTAAGAACATTTGTGGCCCGATTTAAATCCGGTGCGACGCATGTACCGTTCACAACCTGCGGATGTTTTGATTTCGATGAAAGAGCGCGCCGGCTCGCTTTCTAAGATGAAGCAACGAGAAGAAGAAACGAAAAGCAGAAACGAAAAGCAGAAACGAGAAGCAGAAACGAGAAACGAAGCAGAAACAACGAGAGCACGCCATGGCCGTCTCTATCACGCTCGACCAGATCGGCCAGCTTGCTCCGCATTGCCTGCCGGCGTACCGCGCCGCCTTCGGCGACGCCGCCCAGGTGCTGGGATGTTTTGCCATCAATGCCTCGTCCCTGCGGCTGGCGCACTTCATGGCCCAGGTCATGCACGAAACCGGTGCCCTGACCTTGCTCTATGAAGACCTCGACTACTCCACGCGGCGCCTGCCGCTGGTGTGGCCGACGCGCTTCATGCCGCGCGGCCCGCTCGACCCGCGTGCGTATGCACACGAGCCGCGCAAGCTTGCCAACGCGGTGTATGCAGGGCGGCTGGGAAACGTCGGTGCGGATGATGGCTACACTTTTCGTGGTCGCGGACTATTGCAGCTGACTGGAAAGGACAGCTATGCACGCGCGACCACAGCTTTATGCAAGTACGCGGCGGCGGTGCCGGACTTCACCCGCGATCCCGATGCCGTGCTGCTGCCGGTGTGGTGCCTGCCGGTGGCCGCGGCCCATTGGCAAGGGCGTGGATGCAATGCCGCCGCCGACCGTGACGCCATCGAAGCGGCGGCCCGTATGATCAACGGCGGCGCGGCCGGCATGGCGCAACGGCACGCATGGTACCGGCGCACGCGCGCCATCTGGCTTGGCTAAAGGCCGCCGTGGGTACACCGAGTGTGGTTTTTTGCACAGTGTGCGGCAACGAACGGTCGCGCTAATCGTGCGCGCCTATGATGAAGCTGTGTGAGTGAAGCGCATCGCGGCGAAGCCGGCGATGAAGTAGTTTCCTCAGCAGGTTAGCCGGTCGCCTCAAGGATCGGCACCAGAACACCAGCGCTGGCGCGAACCTCGCGGCAGGAGATCGAAGCACACTGGAAACGGAGCTTGCTATGACTACCCTGACCCATCCACCCAAGCATCTGGTCCGCGAATATCTCGAGCGCCGCACACGTGAAGCGAAACCGCCGCCTTCGCCTGAAGAAATTCGCCGTGAGCTTGGCTGGGGCCTGCTCAGCACAGATACGAAATGGCCCAAGACCGCACGCCCATCATAAAGTCCTACAAGAGCACGTGGCGTGCTCCTATGTTGAACGCGCAAGGCCACTTGCATACTGAAGAAAAATTATCAAACAAGGAGAAAACCCATGACCAAACGTATCGGTAACAAAGACGAAGCCCAACACCGCAGCAAAGCGGAGAAGAAAGAAACCAAGCGCACCAACATCGCGCGCGAAGAAATCAAGAAGGCCATCGCCAGGACCAAGTACCGCAACCAGGTGCGCAAGCAGCCACCGATCGCCGAAATGGTTTTGCCTCCGGCCTGATGCGCCGTACATAAGGCATCTCGTTTTCCTCAAGGCCCGCCCCGGATTCCGGCGCGGGCCTTGTTGCATCCGCCATTCGCCGGTGTCTGTACGCCATCCGCCGAATTCTTGTTTTCCCTTGCCTTGAATGCGGGTATCGTTACTTCCGTACTTTCAGGAGGTGACATGGATTCCAATTCTTCATACGAATGGCGGCGCCAGCTGGTCTGGGGCTTGCTCATTGTCGGCGCGGGCATCGCGCTCTTTCTCGACACGATGGATATCATCGAGCTGCGCAGCCTGTGGCATTATGCGCCGCTGATCCTGGTCGTCATTGGAATGAATAATATGGTGGGATATCCCACCGCACGCCATTTCAGCAATGGCTTGTGGGAGATGTTCCTCGGCCTGTGGCTGTTCGCCGTGTTCGAGAATATGTACGGACTGACCTTCGCCAACAGCTGGCCGGTCCTGATTGTCGCATTTGGTATCAAGATCGCGATCGAGCCCTTGATCCGGGCGCGCTTCGCACACAATACGGAGGACCTCAATGAAAAGCGCTAACAGTGGACGCGGCATGCCTGGGCAGGTGGTGCTCGGCCTGCTGGTCATTGCGGTCGGGGTCCTGTTCCTGCTCGACAATCTCGACATCATCGATTTTCACGAAGCCATTTCGTTCTGGCCGGTGCTGTTGATCGTCCTCGGCATCGTCAAACTGAGCGATACCCGCTCGCCCAATGGAAACCTGCTCGGGTTTTTGCTGGTCGGCGTCGGTGCCACCATGATGATGAGCCGCGTGGGCTTGTTCGATTTCAGCTGGCGCATGCTGTGGCCATCCGTGCTGATTTTCGTCGGCGGATCGGTCGTGTATAAGGCGCTGGCCGGACGCCGTGCGAACGAGCAGAATGGCGACAAGCTGAAGGACGACGGCGGCGGCGATGATTTTATCGACGCCACCGCTATTCTGGGCAGCTTTGAACGCCGCCTGACCACGCCGCATTTCAGCGGCGGCGAACTGACTGCGATCATGGGCGGCTGCTCAATCGACCTGCGTGGCTGCTCCATGCAAGGCGAGGTGGTGGTCAATGTATTTGCCGTCATGGGCGGCATCAACCTGAAAGTCCCGCCCGACTGGACCGTTATTTTGCATGGCACGCCCATCATGGGCGGCTTCGAAGAGAAAACCGTGCGTCCACCCGATGGTTCGAAGCGCTTGATCGTACGCGGCTATGCGGTCATGGGTGGCGTCGAAGTTCGTAACTGATGAACGCACGCTTTTTCCGGCGGCGCCTGCTTCTCACTTATATGATGGTGTGGCTGCTGCTAGGCCTGGTGTTTGCCGCGCTGATCCACGCGGCCACCGGTGCCGCCCTGGCCGATGCGCTGATATTTTCGGTGCCGGTGACTTTGGTGTATGCGGTGGCCTGCGGTTTCTCGGTCTATTATTTATGCCGCGCGTTTCCGCTGGCGGACAAGCCGGCGCAAGTCATTATCGGTGTATTCCTGGTGTCGGCGGCGATGGCCGGTGCCCTGTGGACCGCCTTGTGCCTGCTGTGGAGCGATCTATGGCAGGCCGGCATACCGCTCGGCGCACCCGCGCTGGCGATGATCTTCGGATGGGGCCTGATTCTGTATGGTTTGTCGGCGGTGGCGCATTATCTGGTCATTGAGTTCGAACGGGCGCGGCATGCCGAAAAGCGCGAACTGGAGGCTGCACTGATGGCCCGCGAGTCCGAGCTGCGCATGCTGCGTACACAGATCGATCCCCACTTTCTGTTCAACAGTCTCAATTCAATCAGTGCCTTGACCTCGATGGACCCCGCCCGGGCCCGTACGATGACGGTGCAGCTGGCCGATTTCTTCCGCCACAGCCTCGCCATGGACGCCAATACCAAGGTGACGCTGCAAGCGGAAGTGGCGCTGGCGCTGCGATTCCTGGCCATCGAACAGGTGCGCTTTGGCGCACGCCTGCAGGTGAGCCAGGCGATCGATGATGAAGCGGCCGCCTGTTTATTGCCGCCCTTGATATTGCAGCCGCTGGTGGAAAACGCGGTCAAGCATGGCATCGGCAATCTGAGCGGCGGCGGCCTGCTGCATATCGAGGCGCAGCGCAGCGGCTCGCTGCTGCGTATTTGTGTGCGTAATCAGATCGATCCGGAGATGCCGGCGGCGGACCCCGGCGGTATTGGCCTTGCCAATGTGCGCCAGCGCCTGGCCGCGGCTTATGCGCACGAGGCCAGCGTGCACCCGGCCAGAGGCGAGGCCGAATTTGAAGTTGTCCTGACACTTCCTGCATCGACTACGGAGATCCCATGCGCGTCGTGATTGTCGATGATGAAGAACTGGCGCGCGCACTGCTGCGCGAATTTATCGCAGCCCATCCCGATATCGAGGTGGTGGCTGAATGCGCCAATGGCTTCGACGCCGTCAAGGCAATCGCCGAACATGATCCCGAGCTGGTGTTCCTGGATATTCAGATGCCTAAGCTAAATGGGTTTGAAGTGGTCGAGCTGGCCGGGAACAAGCCGCGCTATGTGTTCGTGACGGCCTACGACCAGTACGCGGTCAAGGCATTCGACGTGC
Source organism: uncultured Oxalobacteraceae bacterium (assembly GCA_946479255.1). The sequence goes on along the minus strand of CAMLFK010000004.1, from coordinate 17,765 downwards.
ACGCGGTCGATTATCTGCTCAAACCGTTCAGCCAGGAGCGTTTCGACCGGGCCCTGGCGCACGCGCGCGCAAGCAGTGCGCGCTCCGATGTTGTCGGCAAGGTGCTCGCGGAACCGGGCTTGCGCGCCAGGCCGCTCGACCGCGTGCTCATTCGCGACGGCGGGCGCGTGCATGTGATAGCGGCATCCGCGATCACCTATGTGGAAGCCCAGGATGATTATGTGTGCATTCGCGCCGATGGCAAATCGTATCTGAAAAACCAGCGCCTGTCCGAACTCGAAAGCCAGCTCGATCCGGCCTGTTTCGTACGTGTCCACCGTTCATACCTGGTCAGTTTCGCGGCCATCGGCAGTATCGAGCAGGGCCGCGACAGCCACGCCGCCATCCTGGCCGATGGCACCCGCATTCCGGTCAGCCGCAGCGGCTTTCAGAACATTAAACACCTGGCGCGCTAGCTTTGACGCTGTCGACATCCCACCACTTGGGCAGCAATTGGCGTACCTCGGGCTGGTCGAAACGGTCGTCGATCAGGTACACGACGCCGGTATCGGATTCGGTGCGGATGACGCGGCCCGCGGCCTGCACCACTTTTTGCAGGCCGGGGTACAGATAGGTATAGGCATAGCCTTGGCCGAAGGTGGCCTGCATGCGCTGGCGCAGCTGTTCGTTGACCGGATTAATTTGCGGCAGGCCGAGGGTGGCGATGAAGGCGCCGATCAGGCGCGCGCCGGGCAGGTCGATGCCTTCGCCGAATGATCCGCCCAGCACCGCAAAACCGATGCCGCGGCTATCCAAGGTAAAGCGGCCGAGGAAGTCATCGCGCTCCGTTTCATTCATGCGGCGCGGCTGGCGATCGGCGGGAATATCCGGATGGCGCCGTTCAAATTCATCCGCCACCTGTTCCAGATAATCGAAGCTGCTGAAAAATGCCAGGTAATTGCCGGGGGCGGCGTGATACTGGCGCGCGATCAGGGCGGCGATCGGCGCGGCCGAGCGGGCGCGGTGGTGAAAGCGCGTCGAGATATCGCGCACCACATGGACCGACAGCTGGTGGGCGGCGAACGGCGAAGCCACTTCGACCCACGGTGCATCAGCGGGGAAGCCAAGCGCATCGCTGTAGTAATTCCAGGGGCTGAGCGTGGCGGAGAACAGCGCAACCGAATGAGCCATGGCGAAACGCGGTTTGAGAAAAGGCGCGGGCACCACATTGCGAATGCAAATGGTCGAGTTCTTGCTGTCTTGCGTGGAGATATCGCAGATGGAATGGTCGCCGAATAATTCACCGAGGCGCATGACATGGAGCGCGTCGAAATAGAAGCGCTGTAAAGCCGGGTCCATGGGGCCGGGCTGCTCGGCCAGAAAATCGGTGATGGCGCTGGTGGCGCCTTGCAGCGCCGTCAGCAGATTCTCAGGCGGCGCGGCGATCACCTCGTAGGCAGCTTCCGGCTGCCCCGGCCAGCTTCGATGGACCCGGTCCAGTGCTTTCTTCAGCAGCGCAGGAGCGGCGGCGCGGGCGGCCCGCAGCGCGCCGCGTTCGAGCTCGGCGCTGAACATGGCGCGTGCGCGCGACACCATATTGTGGGCTTCGTCGACCAGTACGCTCACGCGCCATTGGTTGGCCAGGGTCAGGCCGTACAGCATTGCGCCCAGGTCGAAGTAGTAGTTGTAATCGCCGACGATGACGTCGCTCCAGCGCGCCATTTCGCTGCCCAGGTAGTACGGACACACCTCATGGGCCAGCGCCACCTCGCGCAGCGCGGCGCGGTCCAGCCTTGGCACCTTGGTGGCGGCCTGGCGCGCGGCCGGCAGGCGGTCATAAAAGCCCTTGGCCAGCGGACACGAGTCGCCATGGCAGGCTTTGTCCGGATGCTCGCAGGCCTTGTCGCGCGCCACCAGTTCCAGCACCCGCAGCGGCACGCCCTGTTTGATGGTGGCGGTGGCGTCGAGCGCGAGCTTGCGCCCCGGCGTCTTGGCTGCGAGGAAAAATACCTTGTCGATGCGCTGCTGCGGCGCGGCCTTGAGCACCGGGAACAGCGTGCCGACTGTCTTGCCAATGCCGGTCGGCGCCTGCGCCATGAGGCAACGGCCGCTGCTGTTGGCGCGGAAGATGGTTTCCGCCAGTTCACGCTGGCCCGGGCGGAAAGAGGGATGCGGGAATGGCAGTCCGGCCAATCCCGCATCGCGGGCCTGGCGGTGTGCCAGTTCTTGCTCCGCCCATGCGATGAAGCGCTCGCACTGGGTGGCGAACAGCGCGGCCAGCGCCTCGGCCGATTGCGTCTCGCGCAGCACGGTTTCCCTCTGGCTGCCGATATCGAAGTACACCAGCGCCAGATTGACTTCGTTCATCTGCAGCTGCTGGCACAGCAGGTGGCCATAGACACGCAGCTGGGCCCAGTGCAGGTGGCGATGGTTGTCCGGCATGTTGGCCAACTCTCCGCGGTAAGTCTTGATCTCCTCGATGAGATTCTGGTCGGGATCGTAGCCATCGGCACGCCCGCGCACATGCAGCACGCCGTAGTCGCCAGCCAGGCTGACTTCAGTCTGGTAGTGGCCGCCACGGCGCGCCGTGACGACCGCATGGCCGGCGATGCCTTCCTGGGCGGTGGGCGACGGTGTGAAGCGCAGATCCAGGTCGCCTTGTTTGGCGGTGAACTCGCACAAGGCCCGCACGGCAATGTCGTAGTGGGTTTCGTCGGTCAAGCAGCCTGCTCCAGCCACTGCAAATAGCACACCGAGACCGGCATCTGGTGCTCGGCGCAATAGTCGATCCAGCGCAACTGGTTGTCCTGCAGGCGGTCGCCCGGTCCTTTGACCTCGATCATCTGGTAGCGCGCCTCCGCCGGCCAGAACTGGATCAGGTCGGGAAAACCGCTGCGGTTGGCCTTGATGTCGAGCAGGATGCGCTCGCACCATTTCTTCAGGTGCAAGGACGGAATGCATGCCAGTGCCATGTCGAGCAATACATCGCTCAGCGCATCCCAGGCGACGAAAGGCGAGGCGATGCCGTGCTTGGCCTGGTAGGTGGCGCGGATGGTGGCCTGGTAGCGGCCGTCGTCGAGCTGGGCCAGGCATTGTTCGAACTCGCCTTCGCGCCGGCGCCGGAAGTCGGCGCTGTGCAGGTCGGCCGGCGCGCGGTGGAAGGGGTGGAAAAACGCCCCGGGAATCGCACTGAAGATCGCCGGCCAGCACAGCAGGCCGAACAGCGAATTGATCAGCGCGTTCTCCACATAAAACACGGGCGCATCAAGGCGCGCCAGATGGTCGCGCACCACGCCTTCGACCCACCAGTCCTGTTGCGGCATCGGCAGGGCGAGCTCAAACCGGGCGACTTTGCGGGCCGGGCGCCGGGCCGGCTTTTCGTGGCCCAGCTGGCGGCGCAGGCGCGGCGCAATACGCAGCAGGTGCTGGTGTTCGGCATCGCTTTCCGGGGCTTGCTGTGCCACATTGAGCAGGGCGAAGGCCTCGCCGTACTGGCCGTCCTTTTCCAGCACGCGAATGGCGCGCGCGCGTGCTCCGGGAAAACTGGTGCGGGCATACATGGCGTAGGCATTGGGCCAGTCGCGTAGTTTTTCGTAGTGCTGGGCGATCTGGAACAGCAGGCGCTCGCGCCGGCTGCCCAGCCAGTCGTTGTCGAAAGCTTGCTGGGGCAGGGCGCGCAGCACCTCTTCCAGCGGCTCGCCGGCATTGAAGCGTTCCTTGCAATGATGCAGTGCCAGGTAATCGTCGACATCGCGGCGCTTGCGAAAGCCGCGCGACGAGGCGGAGAACTCGACCTGTTCGTAGGTGTACACGCCAAGGTCGGACAGCACGAATTCGGTCCAGTCCTGGTGCAGGTTGCCGAAAAAGATAAGGCGCAAGCGGTCGCATAGCGGCTTGACCACGATGCTGTAGGCGTGGTCGCCCGAGTCGCGGTACCACGCGGAAAACGCGCGTGGATCGGCGAACTGCGCACGCAAGGCTTCTAGCTGCTCGGCCTTGCGCGCGCTCTTTTCGTGCAGCGTGAGCTGGAATGCCGCGTTGATTTCCGGCTTGGACAGCAGCTCGAACAATTCATCAATGCACAGCACCGGATCGCTCTGGACCCAGCCGGTCGGCAGCAAGTGGCGGGCGGCCTCCACCGGGCAGCCGATTTCGGCATAGCTCAGTTTGGACGCGCGAAACAAGCTGCCTTTGCGCATGACCATGCGAACGAACAGGGCGCGCGAACACTGTGGCAAGGTTTGAAACATGCCGATAAAGGCCAGTTCTTCACCGGTCAGCAAGTCGCCATAGCGTTCGCTGATCCATGCAAGGACCCGGTGAAAATTGTCCAGATAATAAAACTCGTTCTCAAGTACTTTGCGCATCGCGTACTGCCGGACTTCGGGCCCCGAACACCAGTCCGGGGCAACACTGGGATTTTGTACAGTATAACGCCAAGCCAGTCCGCCACCCAGAAAATTCGCCGCACAGGCGTTTTAGCGTGGTTTTCGTGTCTCTTTGTCTGGGGCCGGCGCCGGGCTGGCATGCCGAGGGGTCTGCGACAGGATCGCAGCAAGAATTGTCACATCGATATCGGCTGTCGATTCGCCTGCTGCCGGCGACGGGCGCTGGGTCTTGCGCGGAGCCGCCGCCAGCTTCGCCACCGGCCTGCCCACCGGGCGGACGCTGGCGGCGACCCGCTCGACACGCGGCGGCGCACGCACCGTCGCCGGGGTGAGCCGTGGCACGTCCTCGGTGACGACGGCCTTGGCGAGCGCGGGGGCCACGGTCACCAGCGGCGCAATATCGTCGACCTGTTCGACGATCACGGCCTGTGTGTCGGCCACGACTGGCTCCGTCTGCGGCTCCGGTACCGGATCGGGCGGCAGGGGCGCGGTGACCACACTGGCGACGACTTCCATTTGCCGTGGCGCCGTCCGATTGTCTTGGGCCAGGATGATCAGCACGCCGATCAGTCCGGCGACAAGCAGCCCGGAAAATCCCATCACCGCCAGGCGCGTGCGTGTGGTCCGGTCGGCAGGCGCCGCGCTGGCGGCACCGCGCTCGAGCCGCGCCAGGATGTTGTCGTCCGTAGCGCCGCTGCGATTAGACGATGAGAACAGATTCGGCCTTTTGGCCCGGTGTTGATTTTCGTCTGAGGGGAACACGTTATACCTCCTAAGATGGGAACCTTCTAGTTCCGATTAGAAACAATCTGGGAAAAACCATGCTGATCTTTATCGTGCTCCTGTACTTTTGTCTGGCCTGCAGCCTCTTATGGCTGGCTTTATTTCCATCCGGACGGGATTTCTTGCTGCAAGGGATGCGCTCGCTCTCACAGCAGTTCGGGCAGCAGCGTGCCTCCTTTCAACGCGCCGGGCAGCGCGGCGCGGGCGGCCTCGGCGCGGCGCTGTTGCAGCTGGAGCGGCGCAGCCTGAAGTTCCTCATGCGCCACTGGCCGTATGTGGCGGGCGGTGTGGCGGTGGTCGTGATTCCCAGCGCCATTGCGCTATGGGTCAGCAGTCCGGCCATGCTGCCCAGTTTCGAGGAGCAGGAATGGGTGCCGGATCCGCATATTGCCGCGTTGCTCAAGGGTGAACAGCTGGCGCCGCCGATGGCCTTGCCGCCGCTCGCATTCAACACCCAGGAAGTGGAACTGATCCGCCCGATGCTGGTCTCGGCCAGCCGCAACTGGGAGCAGCTCAACCCGGACTTCAGCCAGCGCCTCTTGATCGCCTTCAAGATCATGAAGGAGCAGCATGGCTACGACATGGCTTTGCTGGAGGGCTACCGCAGTCCCGAGCGGCAGAATCTGCTGGCCGGCATCGGCAGCAATGTGACCAATGCCCGCGCCTTCCAGAGCTATCACCAGTACGGCCTGGCCGCCGACTGCGCGTTCTGGCGCGACGGCAAGCTGCTGATTTCGGAAAAAGATCCCTGGGCCATGCGCGGCTACCAGCTGTATGGGCAGGTGGCCGAATCGCTTGGCCTGACCTGGGGCGGGCGCTGGACCATGATGGATTTCGGCCACACCGAACTGCGCCTGAAAGGGGTGATGCGCAAATAATTGCCGTGGTCCAAGTCGCTTGTTGAGGATCAAATTTGCCGTAAGGGAATGGTGCCAACATTGCCTGCCGGATCTGGTTTCTCAACCCTCTTTTAAGCTCCCGACTATGACCCGACTATGGCAGTTTCTCACCGACAGCCGCGTACTCGGCACGATCGGCCTGGCCGCGCTTGCGGCATTTCTCATCCTTGGCGCCGACACCCTCAAGATCGGCATGATCTGGGCCGGCGCCGCCGCGCTCGGCCTGCTGGCGCTGGGAGGCCTGTACTGGCTTGCCCGTTACTTGCTGCGGCGGCGCGCGGCCGCTTCGCTGTCCGCGGCGGTCATCCCAAGCGAGTCCGGTGCCGCGTCCGAGGCCGCCGATGCCGGTGTGCTGCGCAAGGGCATGGTTGACGCCATCAACACCATCAAGACGTCCAAGCTGGGCCTGGTCAGTGGTGCCGCCGCCCTGTACGAGCTGCCGTGGTACATGGTGATCGGCAACCCGGCGGCGGGCAAGAGCAGCGCCATCGGCCACTCCGGTCTGCAATTTCCCATCGCCGGGAGCCGTGCCGTGCAGGGCGTGGGAGGCACCCGCAACTGCGACTGGTTCTTCACCACCGACGGCATCCTGCTCGATACCGCCGGCCGCTACTCGGTGCAGGCCAGCGACCGCGCCGAATGGTTCAGCTTTCTGGACCTGCTGCGCAAGCACCGCAAGCGCGCGCCGATTAACGGGATCCTGATCGCCGTCAGCGTGGCCGAACTTAGCGGGGGCAACGCGACTACTACGGTCGAGCTGGCCAAGAACCTGCGTACCCGTATCCAGGAATTGACCGAGCGGCTGGGCGTCTTCGCGCCGGTGTACGTGATTTTCACCAAGGTCGACTTGATCGCCGGCTTTCGCGACTTCTTCCAGGACAGCGACCGCAACGAGCGCGACCGCGCCTGGGGGGCCACCATCCGCTACAACCGCCGCGGCACCCATCAGGATGTGGTCGCCTTCTTCGATCAACAGTTCGATGAGCTGCACGACGGCTTGAAAGAGATGAGCCTGGCCAGCATGGCGGCCAACCGCAGCACCACCATGCGTCCCGGCGTGTTCACCTTTCCGCTGGAGTTTGCCTCGATCAAGAGCCCGCTGCGCGCCTTCCTGGCCACGCTGTTCGAAGAGAATACTTACCAGTTCCGTCCGGTGTTCCGCGGCTTTTATTTCACCAGCGCCATGCAGGAAGGCGCCGAGCAGGACTTGTCGTCCAAGCGCGTGGCCAGCCGTTTCGACTTGGAACTGCAGGAACGCGCGGCGGGGGAAAGCGGCGAGCAGAGCGGCTACTTCCTGCTCGACCTGTTCCGCAAAGTCATTTTTGCCGACAAGGATCTGGTCGCTAACTACACGCCGCCCACGGCGGCCCGCCTGAAATACGGCGCATTCTTCAGCGCGACCGTCCTGCTCGGCTGCGCGCTGGGCGGCTGGAGCTGGTCATACATGGGGAACCGCCAGCTGGTCGCCAACGTCCAGGCCGACCTGGACAAGGTGGTCAAGCTGCAGACCAAGCGCATCGACTTGCAGTCGCGCCTGGAAGCGCTGGATATCCTGCAGGATCGCCTTGTGCAGCTGGAAAAATACCGCCAGGACGCGCCGCTGGCCTTGTCCTTCGGCTTGTACCAGGGCGAAGCGCTGGAGCGCAAGCTGCGCGAGGAATACTTTGCCGGCGTCAGCCAGGTGATGCTGACACCAGTGGCGGCCAACATCGAAACGCTGCTGGCCGAGGTCAACGCCAACCCGGCACAGCTGTCGCATGCGCCCACGGCGCCGGCGGCCGCCAAGCCGGGCCAGCCGTATCAGGCGGCCTCGGCGGCCAGCTACGACGACGCTTACAACGCCCTCAAGGCGTACCTGATGCTGGGTGATAAGACGCGCGCCGAGGGTGGACACCTCAATGACCAGCTGACCCGCTACTGGCGCGGTTGGCTCGACAGCAACCGCGGCACCATGCCGCGCGAACAGATGATCCGCAGTGCCGAGCGCCTGATGAGTTTCTATGTCGGCCACATCGAAGACCCGGCCTGGCCGCAACTGACCCTGAAGCTCGGCTTGCTGGACAGTGCGCGCGACAACCTGCGCCGCGTGCAGCACGGCACGCCTGCCCGCGACCGCGTCTACGCCGACATCAAGTCGCGCGCCGGCACCCGTTTTGCCGCCGTCACGGTGGCGCGCATCGTCGGTGAGCAGGACCAGGGCGTGATTCTCGGCAGCCACGCGGTGCCCGGCGCTTTCACCCGCGATGCCTGGGAAAAGTATGTTCAGCCGGCCATCCGCGACGTCTCAAATAAAGAGCTGCAGTCGACCGACTGGGTGTTGAAAACCGCCAGCAAGGACGACCTGACCCTGGACGGCAGCCCTGAGCAGATTCAAAAAGCGCTGGTGGAGAAATACAAGGCCGAATACGCGCAGCAATGGCTGACCTTCGTCAAAGGCGTGACGGTTGCCGACCTGGCCGGTTTCGATGCCAGCGTGCGCGCCATGAATCGCCTGGGCGACGCCCAGACGTCGCCGATCGCCAAGCTGCTGCAAGCGATCGATCGTGAAACCTCGTGGGACAATCCGGCCGCCGCCCGTACCAGCATGGAAAAGGTGGAGAAGGGCATGTTCGCCTGGTTCAAGGAAACCGTGCTGCGCCAGGCGCCGAGCGCGGCGCGGCCCATGGCCGATGCCGCCGTGCTGGACGCAACGGCCAGCGCGCAACAGATGGGGCCGATCGCCCGCGAGTTTTCGGCCGTGGCGCGGATGGTTAGCAAGCGCAACAAGGACGCATCCTTGATGACCGGCTACCTGGACACCTTGGCGCGCCTGCGCAGCCGCCTCAATCAGCTGAAGAACCAGGGCGATCCCGGCCCGGGGGCCAAGCAGTTCATGCAGCAAACCCTGGACGGTACAGGTTCGGAACTGGCCGATGCGCTCAAGTATGTCGACGAGCAGATGCTGACCGGTTTGACGGATGCGCAAAAGGAAGCCTTGCGTCCACTCCTGGTGCGCCCGCTGATGCAGACTTTTGCCGTTATCGTCCAGCCAAGCGAAGCCGAGGTTAACAAGACCTGGCTGGTGCAGGTGGTGGAACCCTTCCAGAAAACACTGGCGGACAAGTATCCGTTCGCCCCGGGCTCCACCGTCGAAGCCACGCCGGCCGAGATCGGCCAGGTGTTCGGGCCGGAAGGTCAGATCGCCAAGTTCGTGAGCAGTTCGATGGGGCCGCTGGTGGTGCGCCGTGGCGACTCGCTGGCGCCGCGCACCTGGGCCGACATGGGTATTTCGCTGGCACCGCAAGCCGTGTCCGCCTTCCCTGGCTGGATCGCACCGCTGGGCGCCGGGGGCGTGTCAACGGCGAGCAGCGGGCCGCAGACCGTGTTCCAGCTGCAAGCCGTGCCGGCGCCCGGCACGGTGGAATACACGATCGAGATCGACGGCCAGCAGCTTCGCTACCGCAACACGACGCCGATGTGGACCAATATGGTTCACCCCAGCCCGCAGGGCGTGCCCGGTGCGCGCATCGTTGCCACCACCTTCGATGGGCGTACCGTGGAAGTGTTTAACGTGCCCGGGCAATTCGGCCTGCGCCGCATGATGGATGCCGCCGAGCGCAAGAAGAAAGAGAACGGCGTGTATGAACTGCGCTGGACCAGTAACAACCTGAGCATCGCGGTGGACTTCAAGATCACCAGCAGCGCGACCCACAACGGCAGCAGCGCTAGCACGTCACGCGGCTTTCGCGGCATGAGCTTGCCGGCCACCATTGTTGGCAGGCCACCCGCCGCGCCGGCTGCCTTGGCCATGGCCCCAGCCGGAGGTGCCCAATGATGCGCGCCAGCACCGCCGGCCGGATCGGCTATTTCGGCAAGATTGCCGCCCGCAGCGACTTCATCAAAGTATCCGACGAGCCAGAACTGATGGGCGTGCTGGATGACTGGCTGGCCCAGGTGATGAGCGCCTTGCCCTCCGACGCGCGCTGGAAGATCAATTACGACGCCATGGCCCCGGTCAACTTCGTGTTTGTCGGGCCACGCCGCAAGCACGCCATCGCCGGCCACATCGTCGCCAGCCGCGACCAGTCGGGGCGGCGCTATCCCTTCATGATGATGCGCACGCTCGAAGTCGCCGCGCCGGCCAGTTTCGTGTCGCGCTGCCCGATTGTGCTTGAGCCATTATGGGGATGCATGGAACGCCTGGCCGCGCAGCTCATGCAGGCCGCCGATCCGGCGACCCACTTGCACGCAATTGCCGACGCCCAGGTGGAGCTGATCGAGGCCAGCGGCTCGGCACTGGCCACCTTCCTGGCGACCGGTACGATCGGCGCACTGTCCGACTTGCTCGGCAAGATCGATGTGCGCCAGCTGATCCTGGCGCTCGGCCTGTCCCTGCAGCCGGCCCTGCAAGCCGGCATTTCCGACCTCGACAAGAGCCTGGTGCTGCCGCTGCCGGATAACCATTTCGCTCGCCACGCGGTGGCCGCATTCTGGCTGGAACTGATCGTGCCATTCCTCGGCCGTGCCGACCTGGAGCTGGCCTTGTTCTTCGCCACCCAGGGCATGCGCCCGGTGCTGGTGATCGGTTTTCGGGGCGCCTCGGCCCAGACCTTGCGGGCGATTATCGACCCGCTGTTCGGCGACGAGCAGCAAGTCAACTTTGCCGATTCGAGCTGGGTCGACGAGCAGATGGGCGTCGATGTCGATATCCGCGCCCTGGCCAGCTATCTCGACCAGCCCCAGCTGCCGCTGAAGCTGGCGCGCGAACTGTTCCTGCAAACTTTTATCGGAGCCAAACCGTGAAACGAGCACTATTTTTTGCGAATTTGACCATTTTCATGCTTGCCTTCGGCAATGCGATCGCCGCCAGCGATCCGTCCGCGCCGGTGATCGTGACCGGCACCGTGGCCGACGAGGCCAGCAAGGCAGGCTTGCTGGCGCGTTTGCGCGAAGTGTATGGCGCTGCCCGCGTGGTGGATCAATTGTCGGTCGGTACGGTGTCGACGCCGGCCAACTGGGATGGCTATGTGCAAAAGCTGGTGACGGCCAATCTCAAGCAAATCTCGGGCGGACAGCTCAAGGTCGACGGCAACAAGGTCAGCCTGCGCGGCGAAGTCGGCAGCGAAGCGCAACGGCAGCAGATTGCCGGTGAGTTCGCCGCCAGCCTGAACCCGACCTATACCGTCAACAACGGCTTGCGCGTGGCGGCGTCGGAGCAGAAAGCGCTGGACGACACCCTGGCCAATCGCATCATCGAGTTTGAATCGGGCAAGGCGACCCTGGCCGAATCGGGCATGCTGATCCTGGACCAGATGGCGGCCGTGATGCTGCGGCTCAAGGACAAGAAGGTCGAGGTGATTGGCCATACGGACAACGCCGGTTCGCGCGCCAGCAATGTGCCCTTGAGCCAGGCGCGGGCGCAAGCGGTAAAGACTTATCTGGCGTCCAAGGGGGTGAAGCCGGAACTGGTGGCGGTGGCGGGCGAGGGACCTGACCGTCCGGTGGCCGACAACCGCACGCCGGAGGGACGTGCGCGTAACCGTCGGATCGAATTCAAAGTAGTAATGTAGTTTGTATCGATGAAGAAAAATGGCGGACCTTGCGGTCCGCCGTTTTCATGTCGATCAGGGCAGGGTGATGGTCACATGCGCTGCGCGGGGCGGCAGCTTGATCAGGTCGTTGTAACTGGCCAGCGCCGTGCCGGTGCCATGGCTGAGGCTGGCGCGGAAGCCCACATAGGCGGTCAGCCCGACGAAGGCGAACACCGCTGTGCTAACCCACAAGGACAAGTCGCTGCGCAGCTTGTTGGCAACCTGGTCCGGCCGATCCACATGCGGCGCGAAACTGCGGTTCTTGCCGCGCATGCGGGCGATCTCTTCCCCCAGCCTGGCGCACAGGTAGTTCAGCTTTTCCTCGCCGTCGAGCGCATAGCGTCCCTGGAAGCCCAGCAGCAGGCACAGGTGGAACACTTCCAGCGATTGCAGCCGGGCCGCGCCGCGCGCCCGCAACTCTTCCAGGCGCTGGAAAAAGTGTTCGCCGGCCAATTGATCGCCAAACAGCCTCAGCTGCAGCGGCCGCGTTTCCCACGCCTCCCTCAGGGCATACGGCGAGCGCAGGATGATTTCGTCGACCGCTGCGCAGTAAGCGTATTTCGCATTGACCACGTCGTCCGGGTCGACGGCGATCTGCTTGGCGTGCCGGTCCACGTCGCCGAGAAATTGCGTGATGTTGTTGAGGAAGGCGGTCTGGTCGTGCGGGCCGCAGCCGTTCTTCATCAGGTACAGGGCGTAAAAGCCCTCGTACATGATGTCCACCAGGCTTTGCGGGCCCTGGGGACGCAGCGGCGGTGGCGCTTTTCGCCGGTCGGCGTTAGTCATGTGCATCTCCTTGTAAGTGTTGAGGGAACTTTTACTGTCCTGGGCAAGGCGCAGGGCTGCTTGCGGCGCCGGCCGTCAGCGAGCATGCATGCGCACCCATCGACAAGCCAGTCTTTTCGAGTTCCGCGGCGGCGAAGGACATGCGCCAACGCTGCGGCGCCGGCTTGTTGAACAGCGCCACCACGCCGATGAAGCCGGCTTCACGGCTCACCTTTTCAGTCACCTTGTAGTGCTGGCCCGGGATCAGCATGACTTCCTTCACCTCCAGCAGGTCTGCGCCGAAAGTTTCTTGCTCCTTGCCCGCACTCAGGAAGGTGTCGTACGGCGCCTGATCGAAGGCGGCGCGCTGGCGCAGCTTGTACACGCGGGCAAGCAGTGCCAGTGACTGGCCCTTGCCGGTGGTGTTGAGTTTGGCGGCGGCCGTGATGTCGATCGGGACCTTACGAGCAGGTTTCTGCGAATCGGGAAGCTCGGCCAGCAGGCCGCTGGTGCCCGAGCATCCTGTCACGCCAGCGGCCAGCGCCAGTGTCAAAACAGCGAGTACGCGCATAGGAAATCTCCATGGTTTATCCATGGCTCCATTACACATTCACGGTGCCGTAAAGCAACTGCGGGAACGCAAGAAGCGGCGTTTCTGCGGGGAAAGCAATTTACGGGGCAATTGAGGTCGGACAACTCAGCAATATTTCCGCGTGCCAATAATAAGCGCTGGACCAACCGACCGGAGACTCAACATGCTGTTGAAACACTTCCTACCTGGCGTTGCGTGTGTGGCCATCCTGGCCGGCTGCGCGACCACCGAGGCCCCCAGTCCCGCCAAGTCGACGCAGCCGATCGCAGCCGTGATGGCGGAAGCCGAAGTCGCCTTCAACGCCGGCGCGGCCGACAAAGGCGTGGCGATCCTGAAGAAGGCGACCGTCACGCATCCAAGCAGTAATGAACCGTGGACCCGGCTGGCACAGCTGAGTTTTGAAAAGAAAGACTATGCCGAAGCCATCACCAGCGCGGAGAAAGCCCTGGCGCTCGATCCGGACGATATGCACGCCCACAGCATTGCCGCCGTCGGCGGCTTGCGCGTGTCGCTGAAGGCGCTGAACGACTTGGCGCAGAAAAACAACCTCAGCGGTACCGTGCGCAGCGATGCCCAGGAGCTGGCCAAGCTGCTGCGTGCCCGTCTGGGCGAGGAGGCCATTACCGGTATCAAGCCTGGCCCCAAGCAGACTATCAAGCCAAAGGCGCTCATCGCGGAAAAAGAGAAAGAGAAGAAACCGAAATCGGACGATCCGTTCTCGGGCTTCTAGTTCGCATTCCACCGTTCCGCTAACCCTGGAGTTGATATGGCAAAAAATGAGAGTACGCAAAAACGTCTGGAAAAGGTCCGCGCGCCGCGCGTGCAGATGACCTACGACGTGGAAGTCGGCGACGCCGTTGAAAACAAGGAACTGCCTTTCGTCGTCGGTGTCGTGGGCGATTTCGGCGGCAATCCCGCGGCCGACAAGAAACGCCTGAAAGACCGCAATTTCGTCAACGTCGACAGTGGCAATTTCGACGAAGTGCTGGGCGCCGTCGCCCCGGTGGCCAGCTTCCGCGTTCCTAACCGCCTGAGCGAGCAGGGCGGCGAAATGGCGGTCGAACTGCAGTTCAAGGAGATGACCGACTTCCGTCCGGAAGCGGTGGTGCAGCAGGTAGGGCCGCTGCAACGCCTGCTGGAAGCCCGCACCAAGCTGGCCGACCTGCGCAACAAGCTGGCCGGCAACGACAAGCTGGACGACATCCTCAGTGAAGTGCTGAGTAACACCGACAAGCTGGACAGCCTGCGCAAGGCCCCTGCCGCCGGAGGCAAATAATGGCCGCCGTCCTCGAAGCTATCCACGCCCCCAGCGTTGCAGGTATTGAGCTGGACCACAGCCTGCTCGACCAGATCGTCGAGCAAAGCAAGGTCGCCAAATCCACGGCCGAGCACGAGCGCGCGCGCGACATCATCTCCGAGCTGGTCAATCAGGTGATGGAAGGCACGGTGGTGATGTCGCACAACCTGTCGGCCACCATCGACGCCCGCGTCGCCCAGCTGGACCGCCTGATCTCCGAGCAATTGTCGGCCATCATGCACGCGCCCGAATTCCAGAAACTGGAACGCAGCTGGACCGGCCTGCAATACCTGGTCAAGAATACGACCACCAGTTCCGGCCAGCAGATCCGCATGCTCAACGCCACCAAGAAGGAGTTGATCAAGGACTTCCAGTCGGCATTGGAGTTCGACCAGAGCACCATCTTCAAGAAGGTCTACGAAGAAGAGTTCGGCACTTTCGGCGGAGCGCCTTACGGCACCCTGATCGGCGACTTTGAAATGACCCGCCAGCCGGAAGACATGTACTTCCTGGAACAGATGTCGCACGTGGCCGCAGCCAGCCACGCGCCCTTCATCACCTCCGCCTCGCCGGAACTGTTTGGCCTGGACAGCTATGCCGACCTGGCCAAGCCGCGCGACCTGGCCAAAGTTTTCGACACGGTGGAGTACGCCAAGTTCAAGGCTTTCCGTGAATCGGAAGACTCCCGCTACGTCGGCCTGACCTTGCCGCGCTTTCTCGGCCGCATGCCGTTTAATCCGGTGGATGGCATGAGCACGGAAGGCTTCAACTTCGTCGAGGAGGTGGACGGCAGCGATCATCATAAATACCTGTGGTGCAACGCCGCCTATGCCTTTGCCAGCAAGCTGACCCGCGCGTTCGAGGATTTCGGCTGGTGCGCCGCCATCCGCGGCGTCGAAGGCGGCGGCCTGGTGTCGGACTTGCCGACCCACACCTTCAAGACCGACGACGGCGAAGTGGCCCTGAAGTGCCCGACCGAACTGGCCATCACCGACCGGCGCGAGAAGGAATTGAGCGACCTCGGCTTCATCTCGCTGGTGCATTGCAAGAACACCTCATACGCGGCGTTCTTTGGTGCCCAGTCGGCGCAAAAGGCCAAGAAGTACGCCAACGACGCGGCCAACGCCAATGCCGCGCTGTCCTCGCAGCTGCAATACATCTTCGCCGTCTCGCGGATTGCCCACTACATGAAGTCGATGATGCGCGACAAGATCGGCAGCTTCGCCTCGGCGTCGAACGTGGAAGATTTCCTGAACCGCTGGCTGATGCAGTACGTGCTGTTGGACGACAACGCCAGCCAGGACAAGAAAGCGCAGTTTCCGCTGCGCGAGGCCAGTGTGCAGGTGCTGGAAGTGCCAGGCCGGCCGGGCGTGTATCGCGCCGTGTCCTTCCTGCGCCCGCATTATCAGCTCGATGAGCTGTCCGTTTCGCTCCGCCTGGTCGCGGAGTTGCCGCAGTCGACCAAGAAGTAAACCGTTGTAGTCGCTTGTTTCTTAATCTCACCAGGAGTAGCAAATGGCAATTGACGTCTACCTGCAGATCGATGGTATCAAGGGCGAATCCACCGACGATCGCCACAAGGACTGGATCGAATGCAGTTCGGTACATTGGGGCGTGCTGCAGCCGAAATCGGCGACGGCCTCCACCGGCGGCGGCCACACTGCCGAGCGTTGCGAACATGAAGACATCGTCCTGTCCAAGCTGGCCGACCTGTCCACCCCAGTCCTGCTGCAGGCCTGCTCGTCCGGCAAGACCATCCCGCGCGCCAAGTTCGAGTTCATGCGCGCCGATGGCCAGGGCGAGCGCATCAAATATTTCGAAATCGAACTGAAGAACGTACTGATCGGCAGCATCAGCCCGCACGTGTCCGAAGGCGACATCCTGAAGGAAACGGTCGGCCTGAAGTTCTCGGAAGTGAAGTGGACCTACACGCAGCAGAAAGTCAGTGGCGGCGCCGGCGGCAATACCTCGGGCGGCTGGAACCTTTCGACCAACAAGGTCGTGTAATGCAGGCAGGCGCACGCGGCCGCCAGTCCGGCGGGCCGCAGGCGCCATTTTTTCGAATGCGGCCATTGCCGCTATTTTTTTGAGAGAAGCGCACGATGAGATCGTTCACCCGAAGCGAAGTCCAGCGTCTGGCCCACAAGAAGCGCGTCACCACGCTGCTCCTGTTCGCAGTCATCTGCGGCAGCGCGATTGCCAGCGGCATGTAAGTCAACAACACTACAGAAGATAAGGAAGAGGCGATGGACATCAATCTGAAGACGCTGATCGGCAAGCTGAACGACACCACCCGCGCCGCCGCCACGCGTGCCGCCAGCATCTGCGTCGGCCTGGGTCACTACGAGGTCGACCTCGAACACCTGTTCCTGGCCTTGCTGGAGCAGGAAGACAGCGACTTCGCCTGCGTCCTGCGCCAGGCCGGCATCAGCGTCACCGGCCTGGAAACCGACCTGCGCAACGAGATTGGCCGTTTTGCGGCCGGCAGCGCGCGCACGCCGGTGTTCTCCAAGCACCTGCCGACCTTGTTCGAACACGCCTGGCTGATCGCTTCGCTCAGCGGCGGCCAGCCGCAAATCCGCAGCGGCCACATGCTGCTGGCGCTGCTGACCGAACCATCGCTGGCCCAGCTGGCCCAGCGCGGCTCGCGCCTGTTCGCCCAGATTCCGCTGGACCGCCTCAAGCACGACTTCGACAAGCTCACGCGCGGATCTGGTGAAGCTAGTGTCGCATCGCCACAAAACGGGCTCGCCGATCCGGCCGGCGAACTGGCCGAAGCGGCCGTCCACAAGACTCCGGCACTGGACCAGTTCACCACTTGCCTGACGCAGCGCGCACGCGAGGGCAAGGTCGACCCGGTCATCGGGCGCGACCCAGAAATCCGCCAGGCCATCGACATCCTGATGCGCCGCCGCCAGAACAACCCCATCCTGACCGGCGAAGCGGGCGTCGGCAAGACCGCGGTCGTCGAAGGGCTGGCGCTGCGGATCGCCACCGGCGATGTGCCCGAGGTACTGCGCGGCGTCGAGATCCACACGCTGGACATGGGCTTGCTGCAGGCCGGCGCCAGTGTCAAGGGCGAGTTCGAAAACCGCCTGAAGAACGTCATCGACGAAGTCAAGAAAAGCCCGCACGCGATCATCCTGTTCATCGACGAGGCCCACACCATGATCGGCGCCGGTGGCGCGGCCGGCCAGAACGACGCAGCCAACCTGCTCAAGCCCGCGCTGGCGCGCGGCGAACTGCGCACCATCGCCGCCACCACCTGGGGCGAGTACAAGAAGTACTTTGAGAAGGATGCCGCGCTGGCCCGGCGCTTCCAGGTGATCAAGGTCGAAGAGCCGGACGAGGAAACCGCCTGCGCCATGCTGCGCGCCATGGCCCCGCTGATGGAAAAGCACTTTGGCGTGCGCGTCTACGATGAAGCCATCACCGAAGCGGTGCGCCTGTCGCACCGTTACATCAGCGGACGCCAGCTGCCGGACAAGGCCA
>CAMLFK010000003.1 GCA_946479255.1 uncultured Oxalobacteraceae bacterium | reverse complement strand
AGCGAAATCGGCTATACCGTGCGCTTTAAAGCGGTGAAGGGTAAGGCTTACGTGCTGCGGCCACTTTAACTACTAACTTCAACGTGACATAGCGAGTTTAAAGCGCGACCCTCGGAAGTTACCAGTTCAGCTTGCGCTTGATGAAGCTGGTCAGCGCCGCCGCATTTGCCTGGTGGTGCTTGACACGCGGGTGCGCGCCGTAACCCGTGAACTCGAACATCAAGGTATCGATGCGTTTATCGCCGGTGTCCTTCGCGATCTCGGCGACCGCGCTCTTCACGTAGCCGGGCCATTTCGATCCCGGCCGGGTGGCATCCATGCTGCCCAGCGCGCAGACGATGTAGGCCTTCGGATAGCGGGCGCGGATGGTCTGCACGAACTTCTTGTATGCCGCCACCCGTTGGGCGTCGTCCGGGATGGGCTGCAGGCGCTTTTCGCCGTCGACCAGCCAGCTGTCGTTCTGCATCAGGTTGATGACCACCACATCCGGCGTCCAGCGGCGGAAGTCCCAACGCGTGTCGTTGTCGCCCACGGCGTCGAGCTGGTCGTAAAAGTCAGGCATGGTGAACGGGAACCAGCTGATCATCACGCCGATGCCGCTCTGCGAAATCGTATGCACTTCCGCATCCAGCGCGCGCGCGGTGATCGCGGCGTAGGACTGGAAGCTGTTCTTGTCCCTCAGGTGATGGTCCTCGCCATCATCCGGCGACTCGTTGCCCATGCCGCTGGTGATGGAGTCGCCAAAGAATTCGATGCGGCGCTCCTGGCGTGGCGGGGGAGGGAGCAGGCGGCCGTCGTCGGCCAGTTCAAGTCCCTGGAATACCGTATTGCCTTCCTCGCCTTCGGTGCGCTTGGTGATCAGCACGTGATGCTTGCCCGGCGCCAGGCCGGTGGCGATGGTGTAGGCCTTGGCACCTTTTTCGGCGGCCAGGATGTGCGGGCGCGCCAGGTCGCCATCGATGAAGACATTGAAGAAGTTTTTACCGGTGCGGTCGTCGAGCTTGACGATCAGCGTGCTGCCGGTGAAGTTCGCTTCGATACTGCTGTTCGGCCAGGACAGTACCGGCGCGGATGGTTTACTGAAATCGATACGGCCGGTAAACTTCAGGCGCGCGGCGTCCGGCTGTACCGGCGTGCCGGCCCATGCGTGGGCGCAGAGAAGAAGGGCAGTGATGCCGCCGAGCAGGCGGTTGCTGATATGCGATGTATTCATTGGGTCGATGAGGGTCCATGGAAGCCGGGTTCGCATTGTATCGTGACATCATTAGAGCGATGAATTAAGCAGTTGACCTCGCCAATGTTCCGGTCTACCATACTTCAACATGACAACGATGGACAAAATGGCCGGACAAGCTGTTTTGCGCAGGAGACGGAGAAAAAGTGTCAACCATTCATGACGTGGCCGAGAAGGCCGGGGTGTCGATCAAGACGGTGTCGCGGGTACTCAACGACGCCTCCTCGGTGTCCGAGAAAACCCGCAAGAAGATCGAGCAGGCCATGCAGCAGCTCGACTTTGCGCCGTCGGCCGCGGCCCGTATGCTGCGCGGCCGCCCGACCGACCTGGTGGCGGTGATCGCCGAACAGCTCACCACCACGCCCGATTCGGCCGAGATCATCAAGGGCATCCAGTCGGTCTGCGAACGGATGGGCAAGATGCTGCTGATCGGCGAGACCGGCGGCAATGCGCAAACCGCCAGCCGGCTGGTGGCCGACATGCGCGAGCGGCGCGTGGAGGCGATCATGTTCGCCACGCCTTTCCATGCGCAGGTGACGATCGAACCGATCCTGGGCGCCACGCCGACCGTGCTGGCCAACTGCTTCGAGGCGCCCGCGCGCTACCCGCAGATCGTACCGGACGACGAGGAGGGCGGCTATGTGGCCGCCCAGCTGGTCCTCAAGGCCGGGCACAAGAAGATCGCGCTGCTGCAGCTGATTCCGCACATGGTCGCGACCGACCTGCGCTTTCAGGGCTTCATGCGCGCCATGGGCGAGCACGGCGTCACCCCGCGCACCGAATGGCTGCTGCATGGCGCCGCGCCGATTCCCGACGCCGAGTTCAGCCATCTGCAGGAGGCCATCGCGCGCCTGTTCGCCAGCGCCGACCAGCCCACCGCCATCCTGTGCGGTAACGACAAGATGGCCATGCGCGCCATCTTCATCCTGCAGCGGCGCGGCTTGCGCGTGCCGGACGATGTGTCGGTGGTCGGCTTCGACGATTTCCGTTTGATTTCGGAAGCGCTCGACCCGGGGCTCACCACGGTGGCCCTGCCATACCGGGAGATGGGCGAGCTGGCCGCGCGCCAGGCCATCGGCGCGGACGCCGGCGCCGGCACCGTGCGCGTGCACTGCGTCGCGGTCGAACGCGGCACGGTCGCCAGGCCAGCCAAAGGAAAGCGCGCATGAAACGCAGCAGCATCTTTGCCGTGCTGACGCTGCTGGCTATGCCGGCGGTGGCGGCACCGGTCGAAATCCGCCTGTGGCGCCACGATACCGGTGACGCGGAAATGGCGGCCGGCCGCGCCGCGGTGGCGCGCTTTAACGCCAGCCAGGATAAGTGGAAGGTGGTGGTCGAGAGCATGCCGCAGGCAAGCTACACCGGCGCCATCACGGCCGCCTCGCTGGTGCGCCAGCTGCCCTGCGTGATCGCCATCGACCAGCCGACCGTGCCGAATTTTGCCTGGGCCGGCCACGTGCGCGCGCTCGACGACATGCTGCCGGCAGCAAGCGTGGCGCGCCTGCTGCCGGGCGGACGCGGCACCTACCGTGGAAAACTCTATAGCGTCGGCCAGTTCGACGTGACGCTGGCGCTGTTTGCGCGCCGCTCGCAACTGACAGCGCTCGGCGTGCGAACCGCCACCATCGACCAGCCGTACAGCGCCCAGGAATTTCACCGCATCCTCGTCAAGGGCAAGCAGGGCGGCGCAGTGCGTTTTCCGCTCGATATGAACGGCCGCTCGCGCGCCGAGTGGCTGAGTTATGCCTTCTCGCCCTGGCTGCAGAGCGCCGGTGCCGACCTGATCGACCGTTCCAACTACCTGCGCGTCGATGGTGTGCTCAACAGCCCTGCGGCATTGACGGTGGCGCGCTACTACGCGCAGCTGTTCAAGGAGCGCCTGGTCGAGCGCAACCCGGCCGACGACCGCGCGTTCGAACAGGGCCGTGCGCTGTTTCACTATACCGGTTCATGGAAGGCGGACGACTACGGCCGCCTGTTCGGCAAGGACCTGGTGGTGATGCCGCCGCCCGATTTTGGCCAGGGACCGCGCATCGGTGCCGCGTCATGGCAGTGGGCCGTGTCGCGCGACTGCAAGCATCCGGACGGGGCGGGCGCCTTCCTGACCTACATGATTGCTACGCGCGAGATGGCCGAGATGTCGCGTGCCACCGGCCACGTGCCGGTCAGCTTTGATGCGGCCGAACTCACCGAGCATTACCGGCCCGGCGGCTCGCGCCGCATCTACTTCGAGTTCGCCCGCCGCTATGCGCTGCCGCGGCCGGCAACGCCGGCCTATCCGGCCATCTCTTCGGTCTTCGAGAAGACCTTGTCCGACCTGCGCGGCGGGAAGGACCCGGCCGAGGCGCTCGACGAAGCGGTCGAAGCGATCGAACACAATATCGCCCGCAACAACGGTTACGGGTTTTCAGCGAACAGCCAGGCGGGAGTGACGCGATGAGTTCAGCCAAAATCAGACTGGGGCAAGACGGCGCATGGGCGGTCGGCTCCTTCGCCGCGCCGGCCATGCTGCTGTTCGCCGCCTTCATCCTGCTGCCGCTGCTGCTGGCGGCCGGCGCCACCTTCACCAACCACCGGCTGGTGACGCCCGAGCCGACCCGCTTCATCGGCCTGGATAATTATGTGCGGCTGCTGTCGGTGCGGACGCTGACGGTGTCCGCGAACGAGCAGGCCGGTGAAGACGGCGCGCGCTTTCCCACCTGGCGCCAGACCCGCGAGGCCCACCCCGGCCTGGCAGGCTACCGTCCGGCTTTCCATGTGGACCTGGGCGATACTCGCTTTGTGCTGGCGGCGCGCGATCCGCTGTTCTACCGCTCGTTGATCAACACCTTCCTGTTTGCGCTGCTGGTGCTGCCGCTGCAGTGCGGTGTGGCACTGGGCCTGGCCTTGCTGGTCAACCAGAAGCTGCGCGGCCGGATCTTTTTTCGCACCGTGTACTTTGCCCCGGTGGTGACGTCGATGGTGGTGGCGGCGATCGTCTGGTCCTTCCTGCTCAACACCGACCGTGGCCTGATCAACGAATTGCTGCGCTCCGTGCTGGGCAATCCCGAGGCCGGGCCGGACTGGCTGGGCGAGCCACGCTATGCGCTGCCGGCGATCGCCGTGATGTCGGCCTGGCAGGGCGCCGGCTTCCAGATGCTGGTGTTCCTGGCCGGCCTGCAGTCGATCTCGGCGGAGCAGTACGAGGCCGCCACCCTGATGGGCGCGAATGCCTGGCAACGCTTCGTGCATGTCACGCTGCCGGGCCTGCGCAACACCATCATCTTCGTGCTGGTATCGACCACGCTGCTGGCCTTCGGCCTGTTCACCCAGGTCGACGTGATGACCCTGGGCGGGCCGCTCGACTCGACCTCCACCGTGGTCTACCACGCGGTGCGCAAGGGTTTTGACGAGCAGGACATCGGCTACGGCTCGACCATTACCTTGGTGTTCTTCATGATCGTGCTGGGAGTATCGAGCATCCAGCGCATGCTCACCGCGAAGGGAGCGGCCCAATGAACCAGCCGATGCAGAACCTGATCCGCAAAACCCTGCTGCTGGCGACCATGGCGGGCCTGGGCCTGGTGTTCGCCATGCCGCTGGTGTTCATGTTCGCCGCCTCGTTCAAGGGCGACACCGCGGTGTTCGACAACCTGACCCATTGGTCCACTTATGTGCCTGGTCCCGGCTGGTCGCTGGATAATTACCGCGCCATTTTTGAGAAAAGCGACCTGCCGGGCTTTTTGCTGAACTCGACGATCATCGCCGCCTGCACCGTGGCCGCCGGGATTTTCCTCAACAGTATGCTGGCCTACGCACTGGCGCGCATGCGCTGGGGTGGGCGCCACGTCGTGCTCGGCATCGTGGTGGCGCTGGTGATCGTGCCCTTCGAAGTGATCGCCATCCCGCTGCTGTCGCTGGTGGCGCGCCTGCCCTGGCCAGCGATCGAGCAGGGCGCGTTGGCGCTGCAGGTCGGCTGGTTCAACAGCCTGCATGTGCAGATCATTCCGTTTGTCGCCAATGCCTTCTGCACCTTCCTGTTCTACCAGTTCTTCCGCGATATCCCGCCCGAGCTGGACGAAGCGGCCAAGATGGACGGCGCCGGGCCGTGGACGGTGTACCTGCGCGTCATCATGCCCAACAGCGGGCCGGTGATCGCCACCGCCGCCATCGTGCTCTTCATCGGCGCCTGGAACCAGTATCTGTGGCCGATCATGGTGATCCAGTCGGAAGGATTCCGTCCGGTCCAGCCGGGCATTCAGCAGTTCTTTGGACGCACCAATTCGTGGGGGCAGATCATGGCCTACGCGTCGGTGATCACTTTACCCGTGCTGGCGGTGTTCCTCGCTTTCCAGCGGCAGTTCGTGGCCTCGGTGGCCGGTGCCGGCATCAAAGGCTAACCCTCACTTCCTATTCACATGACACTCAAACTCGACGACAAATTCATCTGGGACTTCTGGCACTACGCCGAAAACGGCACCCAGCACCTGTTCTTCCTGCAGGCCGACCGGTCCATCGGCAACCCCGACCTGCGCCACTGGAACGTCTCGATCGGCCATGCCGTATCCAGCGACCTGCGCAACTGGAACGTACTAGGCACGGCATTCGGCCCGGCGCCTGCGCCGGCATGGGATGACTTCACCACCTGGACCGGCTCGGTCATCAAGGCCGAAGGTTGCTACCACCTGTTCTACACCGGCACCTGCCGCGCCGAGAACGGCCTGCGCCAGCGGATCGGCCACGCCACCGCGCCATCCATCGACGGCCCGTGGACGCGCGTGGGCAACGGCCTGGCGCTGGACCTGGACGAGCGCTTCTATGAAGAGCATACCGAAGGCAGCTGGCACGACCGCGCGCTGCGCGACCCGTATGTGCTGGCCGAGAAAATCGACGGGCAGTACCACATGTTCTTCACCGCCCGCCGCATCGATGGCGAAAAGTTCGAACGTGGCGTGATCGGCCATGCGGTGTCGAGCGACCTGGTGAACTGGGAAGCCACGGCCCCGGTGTACGAGGGCGGCCATTACGGCCAGCTGGAAGTGCCGCAGGTGTTCGAGCGCGACGGCCAGTGGTTCTGCACCTTTTGTAATATCCGCGAACACTGGGCCCCGGCACTGCGTGAACAACAGGGCGGCGGCGTGTCCGGCACCTCCTACCTGGTGGCCGACAATCCGCTGGGACCGTGGCGTCCGGCCGAACAGTTCCTCGATGGCGACGTGCCGTGCCGCCGCTATGCCGGCAAGATCCTGCCCGATCCGCTCACCGGCGGCGACTGCCTGATGGCATTCGAAGACACCGGCGCCGATGGCATATTCGTCGGCCGGATCTGCGATCCGATTGCCTTGACGCTGATTGATGGCCGCTACGCAGTAGCCTCTTCTTTGACCTAAAAATGACAACGGTGGACATCACCACCAGGAGACAAAGCATGGAACGAGTGAGAATAGGCAGGCGCGCAGCCGTCGGTGGCGTGGTGCTGCTGGCGGCCTTTGTAGTGACGGCCTGCGGCGGCGCCACGGCCTCGCCGGCGGCTGCGCCGTTGCCGCCGGCTGTACGCGGCCCGATCGCCCACTGGGCCCTGGACGAGAGCACGGGCGCGACTGCACGTGAGCAGGTCAGCGGACGTGGCGACAGCGTGCAGTATGTGTTCAGGCGTGCGCGCTTCAAGCCGGACTCGGACCCGTTGTGGCGTTCACCGGGCCAGTGTATCAAGGGCGGCTGCCTGCTGTTCGACGGCTATTCCACCGACGTGGCGGCACCAGGCTTGACGCCCGCCCAGGTCGACAATGGCTTCACCGTAAGCGCCTGGGTGGCGCCGCACGCCTTCGAGTGGGGCGATGGCGATCACTATTCGGCGGTACTGAGCCAGTTCGACGAAGGGGCGAAGCAGGGCTTCTCCTTTGGCGTACACCGCCACGGCAGCTGGGGCATTAAGCTGGGCTTTGGTTCCAGCCTGATCGACCTACGCGTCAAGGACCGCAAGCTGGCGCGCGACCAGTGGGCTCACATCGCGGCAAGCTGGGATCCGGCCAGCCGCACCGTGCACCTGTTTTTGAACGGCGTGCAGGTAGCGAGCCGCGCCGCGCCGGCGCAGGGCGAGTTCACCGTGCCGGCGCGGGGCCTGAGCCTTGGCCGCCACTCTCAGCCGCTATCGGTGGCGGGCGTATTCCAGTTCAACACCTTCCACGGCATGATCGATGAAGTGCGCATCTCGACCACGGCCGATGGCGCGGCCATCGCCGCACTGGTGGCGGCGGACCTGCAGGCGCGCGGCGGCAAGCCGCCCGCCATCGGCTTCGACGATGCCAAAGTTCCGCTGGCGACGTTTGACGGCGACCGCTATCGCCCGCAGTACCACGCCATGTCCGACTCGGGCTGGATGAACGAGCCGCACGCGCCGTTTTACTACAAGGGCCAGTACCACCTGTTCTTCCAGAAGAACCCGTTCGGGCCGTTCTGGCACCAGATCCATTGGGGCCACTGGACCAGTCCCGACATGGTGCACTGGCGCGAACAGCCCATCGCCTTGGCGCCGGAAGACGACACCCTGGCGCCGGATGGCATCTGGTCGGGCAGCGCGGCGTACAAGGAAGACGGCACGCCCGTGCTGTTCTTCACCGCCGGGAACGACAGCGAACGCATTCGCGAGCGCAGCGCCCTGGCCACCCCGCGTAATCTGGCCGACCCTTTGCTGCTGGAGTGGGACAAATATCCGCGCCCGGTCACGCTGCAGCAGAGTGGCGCCAACTACACCGGCGACTTCCGCGACCCCTTCGTGTTCCGCGACGAAGCCGGCAAACGCTGGTTCCAGCTGGTCGGTTCGCGCGTCCCGGGTGGCAGCGGCATGGCCATGATCCACGAGTCCAAGGACCTGATCAACTGGACTTACCGCGGTCCGCTGTTTACCATCGACGCGAAGAAGTACCCGGGCTTTGAAAAGACTTTCGAGCTGCCGACCTTGCTGCCAATCGGGAAGGGTGCGGACGGGCGCGAGCGCCATGTCTTCCTCAACGATATCGGCGCCCAGTGCTACTACTGGACCGGTGTGTTCGATGCCGACAGCGCCCGCTTCATCCCGGACAGCGAAGCGCCGCGCGTGTTCGACCTCGGGCAGGGGCACTTCTCCGGGCCCAGCGGCTTTGTCGACCCGAAAACCGGCCGCACGATCGTGATGTCGATTGCCCAGGGCGAGCGCACCGCGCAGATCGACTGGGACGCCGGCTGGGCCCACAATGCCGGCCTGCCGATTGAGATGAAGCTGGGACCGGACGGCGACCTGCGTATCAAGCCGATCGATGAACTGGCCGGGCTGCGCCAGGCCCCGCTGGTTCAGCTACGCAACGTGAGCGTGGAAACGGCCCGCGCGGCGCTGGCCAAGGCGGGTGGCGATGTGCTTGAAGTGGAACTGGAGCTGCAGCCTGCCGCCGGCGTGGCCGGCAAGCGCGGCCTGGTGGTGCGCAAGGCGCCGGATGGCAGCGAACAGACTTCGCTGTATGCCGACACGGCGGGCGCGCGCTTCGAGATTGACCGCAGCCGTACCACGCTCGACCCGGACATGCGTTCTTACGGTGTACAGGGCGGCCAGTTCGCCCTGGACGGCGAGCCGCTGCGCCTGCGCGTCTTCCTCGACCGCTCGATGGTGGAAGCTTATGTGAATGAGCGCAAGAGCCTCACCAGCCGTGTGTTCCCGGCGCGCCTGGACTCGCTGGGCCTGGACTTGCTGGCCGCACCCGGTGACAAGGTGCTGTCGCTGACCGTGTGGCCCATGAACGCCAAGGAGGGCAAGGCCCCCGTGCCGGTGGCGCAGGCCGGGATCAAGCTTGAGCCGGCGGCTTTCAGTTCGGCGCTGCCCAACAGCGGTTTCGAGCGCTGCGACTTGTCCGGCTGGACCGTCAAGGATGGCGCGGCCTTCGCCAACGCCGGCATCAGCCGCCAGAGCCTGATCGGCGGCGGTGTCGGCTTCTTCGGTAATAACCGTGCGCCGGACGCCTGCCATTATTCGGGCGCCGGCGTGCCGGGCGGCGACAGCGCCACCGGCAGCATGGAGTCAAGCCGCTTCGTGCTGGGCGGCGACGGCCAGCTCAACTTCCTGATCTCCGGCGGGCGCGACAGCGAACGCCTGTACCTGGCGCTGGTGCGCGCCTCGGACAACAAGGAACTCATGAAGGCCACCGGTATCGACTTCGAGCAGTATCAGCGTGTATTCTGGGATGCCTCGGCATACGTGGGCGAGACCCTGTATCTGAAGGCGGTTGACCGTGCCACTGGCGGCCACCTGAATCTGGACAGTTTCAATGTACCGGCCACGCGGCTGGTGAAATAGGAGCAGGCATGGCATCGATCGCGCTCCAGGACGTCGCCAAGACGTACCCGGGAAAAGAAAGTACCCACATCCTCAAGGGCATCAGCTTCACCATCGAGGACGGCGAGTTCGTCGTGCTGGTCGGCCCTTCCGGCTGCGGCAAGTCCACCTTGCTGCGCATGATCGCCGGACTGGAAGAGATCAGCGGCGGCGAGATTCGCATCGAGGGCCAGCGGATCAACGAGACCCCGCCGGCCAAGCGCGGCCTGTCGATGGTGTTCCAGAACTACGCGCTGTACGCCCACATGAGCGTGTTCGAGAACATCGCTTTCGGCCTGCGCCTGGCCAAGGTGCCCAAGGCCGAGATCCAGACGGCGGTGCGCGGCGCGGCCAAAATGCTACAGCTGGAGCACCTGCTGGAACGCCGTCCGCCGCAGCTCTCGGGCGGGCAGCGCCAGCGGGTGGCGATCGGCCGCGCCATCGTGAGGAAACCCCGCGCCTTTCTGTTCGACGAACCGCTGTCGAACCTGGACGCGGCCTTGCGCGCCGACATGCGCGTGGAGATCGCGCGCCTGCATAAGCAATTGGGCGCCACCATGGTCTATGTGACGCACGACCAGGTCGAGGCCATGACCCTGGCAGACCGGATCGTGGTCCTCTCCCCCAACGGCGTGCAGCAGATCGGCAGCCCGATGCATTTATACGAGCGGCCGGCCAATGTATTCGTGGCCGGCTTCATCGGCAGCCCGAAGATGAACCTGATCGAAGGCAGGGTAGAGCACGCCGGCCATGTGCTGGTGGGCGAGCAGGGCGCGCTAGCCTGGCCGAATGCGGCCGGCGCCGGCCGTAAAGTGACGGTAGGCCTGCGCCCGGAACATCTGGTGCCCGACCCTGGCGGCGCACTGCGCGGCACGGTGCTGCTGATCGAGCGCCTGGGCGCGGAATCGTATGTGCACCTGGGCGTGCCGGGTATCCCGAAGCCCTTGGTGGTGGCGCTGCGCGGCGAGCCGCCGCTGGAAGACAGCAGCTGGGCGGTGAGCCCGGTGGCTGGGCAGATTCATGTATTCGACGAACAGGGTTTGCGCATCGATGGCGCGCACCCGGCCAGCATCAAGGAGGTAGCATGATTGTCGTCTGTGGCGAAGCGCTGTTCGACGTTTTTCCCGAACAGCATACAAACGCGGGGCTGGAACTGTCGGCCCGCATTGGCGGATCGCCTTTTAACCTCGCGGTCGGGCTGGCCCGGCTTGGCGTGCCGCCGGTCTTTTTCGGCGGCCTGTCGCGCGACCTGTTCGGCCAGCGCTTGCGTGGCGCGCTGCTGGCCGAGCAGGTCGACGTGAGCGCGACGCCGCGTCCGGATGCGCAGACCGCGCTGGTGATGGTCAGCCTGGATGCGGCCGGCGTGCCCACTTACGGCTTTTATGGGGCCGGTACGGCCGAACGGCGCGTGCTGCCTTCCGACCTGCCGAGCGTTCCATTGGATGCGGCGGTGATCCACGTCGGCTCGTATTGCATGGTGGCCGAGCCGGTGGCCGGCACGCTGCGCACCCTGATCGAACGCCAGCTGGGCCGCAGCCTGATCGCCTACGACCCGAATATCCGCCTGGCGATCGAGCCGCAGGTAGCGGTGTGGCGCGATACGCTCGCGTGGATGCTTCCGCGTACCGGCCTGCTCAAGGTCAGCGACGAAGACCTGCACCATCTCTATCCGCAGATGACTCCGTCGGCATTCGCCGAACACGCCCTGCAAAGCGGGGTGCGGCTGGTGGTTGTGACGCGCGGCGCCGATGGCGTGTTCGCGGCCGCAGCCAACGGCGCGGTGGCCGACTTGCCGGCCGTGCCGGTGAACGTGATCGACACGGTCGGGGCAGGGGATACCTTCCAGGCCGGCCTGCTGTCATGGCTGGCGCGCCATGGGCTGCTCAGCGACGAAGGCTTGCGCCGGCTCGATAGCGCCACCCTGGCGAAGGCGCTCGGGTTCGCCGCGCAAGCCGCGGCCATCACCTGCTCGCGGCGCGGCGCCGACCTGCCGTGCCTGGCTGAAATCACAGACCGATAAACCATTGTTGTAAATATGTCTCACGTTGAACATTTTAATGACAACGATAGACATTTGATTATGGCAGGCATACGATGACAACGGTGGACATCGTGTGCTCGAGAGGGGGAGGGCTAGCGAAGGCACAGCGAAACAACAACGAGAAATGCATCAACGGGCAGCCTGGGCTGGCCGATTGATGACACGAGTGGCAATATCAAAATCAACGAAGGGGACAACATTCATGCGTTATTCGATTGCACGTTATCTGGGACGTTCCGCCGCACTGGCCATCTGCCTGCTGCCGGCCGCCGTATTTGCACAACAGCAGGCCGCCGCCGACGTGGCCGCCGCCAAGGCCGCCGCCGAAAAAGCGGAGGAGCCGAGCAATGTGGTCATCGTCACGGGCGTGACCCGTACCACCACCAAGAAGAACGCCACGTTCTCGATCAACACCCTGTCGGCCGAAGAGATTCTCAAGCTGGCGCCGATGAGCACCGCCGACCTGCTCAACAACATCCCCGGCATCTACGCCGAGGGCAGTACCGCGGGCGAGGCCAGCAACAACATCACCGTGCGCGGCCTGCCGGTGGTGGGCGGTTACCGCTTCGCGCCGCAGCTGATCGACGGCCTGCCGGCCTATGAAGAACCGGAAGCGCCACTGATGAACAACGACGTCTTCATCCGCGACGACCTGATGACAGAAAGCGTGGAAGTGGTCAAGGGCGGCACCGGCGGCATCCTGTATTCCAATGGCCTGGGCGCGACCGTCAACCACGTCACCCGCACCGGCGGCGACAAGCTCGAAGGCGGCTACAAGTGCGAGTACGCCGATTACGGCTTCTTCCGCCACGATGCCTATGTGGCCGGGCCAATCAACAAGAACCTGACCTACGCGGTGGGCGGCTTCTACCGCCAGAGCGACGGCATCCGCGACACCGGCTACACGGCCGACAAGGGTGGCCAGGTGCGCGGCAACCTGCTGTGGACCAGCGACGACCGCAAGACCCAGGCGCGCTTCGATGCCCTGGTGCTTAACGACCGCACCGCCTTCTACCAGAACCTGCCGATCTCGGTGCCGCGCCTGACCGAGAGCGGCACGCCGGCCAAGCCGACCGTGCTGGAGTCCGATACCATCGAACCGCTCGGCATTCCGTTCGCGCATGGCACCACGGCTTCGCCCAACAATCGCAAATTCCAGATGCTGGGCGAATACGGCCAGCGCACGGTCGACCAGGCCGACGGCATCCACCCGAACTTCAAGATGCTGACCCTGAAGCTGTCGCATGAACTGCCGAACGGCCTGCGCTTGTCCTCGGGCCTGCGCCACACCGACGGCAGCAACGGCTTTAACGCCGTCTTCACCGGCAACGACACCACCAGCGCGGCCAATTTCCTCAATGCGCGCTACCAGAACGACGTGATCTCTCCGGCTCACGGCGCGGCGCTGGCCTGCGACCTGAACAACGCCAAGCTGATCGGCTACTTCAATGTGCCGGGTTCGAACCCTTGCGCGCAGTTCGCCAACATCAGCCGGGAAGCCTTCATCCAGAACTACGCCAAGGTCGCCGGCGTGACCGGCACCTACCTGAACGACGGCAGCAAGGTGCAGCCGGGTGCTCTGCTGAACTTCCTGATCCCCTTTGTGGCAAGGTCCGAAGCGCGCAGCACTTCGCTCGACCTGAAGGCGCAAAAAACCTTCATGCTGGCCGGTACCCACGACCTGACCTTCGGCCTTTACAAGAGCCGCTATGCCTTCGCGCCCGAGTTCCAGGCCTCGCTGATGGTGGGTGAGAGCGCCGAGAATTCGCGCCTGGTGGACCTGGCCGTGGTGGACGCCGCCGGTAACCGGGTCGGACCCATGCTCACCAGCGGCAGTGCGATCCTGCCCGGCTGGTTCGGCTTTAACAGCGACATCAAGGCCGACGGCAACGCCGCCTACCTGCTCGACCACTGGGAGAACATGGGCGGCAGGCTGAAGATGGACATCGGCGTGCGCTGGCAGGACGTGCACGCCAGGGTGAACCGGCGCGACCGCGATGTGGCCACCAACCTCACGCCGGCCAATGTGGTGCCGGGGTCGCTGCAGGACAGCGGCGCCGACGATGCGATCCTGTTCCCGGGCGCCGTCAACCGGCTGGACCAGAAGTTCGACGCGCTTGGCTGGTCGATCGGCGCCAACTACAGCTTCAGCAAGCCATTCGCGGTGTATGCGCTGGCTTCGCACTCGTTCCGTCTGCCCAGCCTGGAAGACTTGAACAACCTCAGTACCGCGCGGCCGGTGGTGGTCAATGGTCAGCCTGTGAATGTCGAGGCGGTCGAGCGGATCAAGCAGTACGAGGCTGGCCTGCGCTACCTGACGCGCGGCTTCGGCGCGGCGGTGGCGGTGTTCTACAACGACTTCTCGCCGCGCAGCCAGATCAACCAGTACAACGACTTCCAGTCGCCAAGCTGCACCTCGGCCGGCGGCGTGCCGCAGATCTCCACCTGCCCGAACGTGGCCCAGCTGTACAAGCGCGGCGTGGAAAACGTCGGCGCCGAAGTGGAACTGAGCTGGCGTCCGGCCGCGATCGAAGGGCTGGAGCTCAAGGGCAGTTTCGTGGTGCAGGACCCGAAGGTCAACGGCGCGCAGTACACGCTGGTCGAGAGCGTGCGCGATGCGCAGGGCGTGATCAGCGGCTACCGCTACAACGAAGTCAGCGAAGACGGCCGCCGTCCGCGCCGCCTCGCCAAGCACATGCTGAACTTCATGCCCTCGTACGACCTGCTGCACGCCACCGGCATTCCATTGTCCGTGTACGGCCAGTTCCAGTACACCGGTTCGCGGTTCTCGGAAGCGACCGACCGTAACGTGACGCGCCTGCCTGAGTACTACATCCTCAACGCCGGTGCGCAGTATAAGGTGAGCGACGGGATTATGGCACAGCTGTTCGTGGCCAACCTGACCAACCAGCTGTCCTTCACCGAAGGCGACCCGCTGTTCACGGACCTG
The DNA here is from genome assembly GCA_946479255.1 of uncultured Oxalobacteraceae bacterium. Next base: position 49,355 of record CAMLFK010000003.1, on the reverse strand, counting down.
CTGTCCCCGGATGGCACGCGCAACCGCGGGGTGGCGCGTCCACTGTTTGGACGCACCATTCGCTTCAGCGTGAACTACCGCTTCTAAGTACCCGAACGGAAATAGATGTGAAGTTTTGGCGAACATAGCCGGATGCGGTGCAAGGCGCACGACGCGACACAGTGCGAGCACTGCTAGCGGCGGGCAACGCAGCAACTCGCCGGTTATGGCAGCCAAAAATCACATTTATTTTCGAGCGGGTACTTAGCTGAGTCTAGCCGGCGATTGGAATCATCAGGTCCAGCCCGCCCTGGCCGGTGCGCGGATTGAATTCCGGCCCATAGCGTTCCAGGTAGGGCGCGTCGGCCGCCTTGACGCTGGCGGCCGGCAGCCAGCCGTCCATGACCGCTGCCCAGGTCGCGCCGACGCCCGAGATGTGGCCCGTGTGGCGGAACACCGCATAGCGCTGCGGCGCCAGTTTTACCTGGCGCAGTTCGGGCGGCAGGCCGGCAAAGCTACTCACCTCGACGGCCGCCATGTAATCCATCTCGCCGCCGTCGCCGCTCGATAACACGATCCCGTAACAGGTCGGCCCAAGTTGCGTTGCGAGGCGGCCGATATACGGGCCGAATCGCTGCCACTGCGCGGGAATGCCCTGCGCGCAGTTGTTGACCATGCGCTCCGAGAGCCCGGCCAGCAGCATTTCGCGGCCGTTCTCATACTTCGGTTCGTCCAGCTGTACCTTGTTTGTCGCTTCCATTTGAATCATCTCCACTAGCGTGATGTTGGCAAGCGTGCCCTGCGAGCGCAGCGCCTCGGGCGTGAGCCCGAACTGCTCGCGGAAGGCACGGGTGAATGCTTCGTGGGAGTTGTAAGCCGCATCCAGCGCCACGGCCAGTATGTCGGGCGCGCCTTCGGCCAGCCGGCGCGCGGCCCGGCTGAGCCGGCGTCCGCGCACATACGCCATCACCGGCACGCCGGTGACCACGGCAAAGGTACGCGCCAGGTGGTAGCGCGACACATGCGCGGCCGCCGCCACCTCGTCGAGCGTGATCGGACTCTCCGAGTGGCTTTCGATATACCACAGTGCCCTGGCTACAGGTCCCATTATTCCTCCGTTTGAAACACAGGCACAGGATGCCCTTGGCGGCGTGATGGCACTTGATCGCGATTGCGAATGCTGTCAGCTGCGCATGCCGAAGCGGCTGCGGTATTCGCGCGGCGTGATCTGGGCCCAGCGCTTGAAGACGGTGCTGAAGGTCGACACATCGGCGTAGCCGCAGCGGCTGGTGATGTCTTCCAGCGACAGCGTCGAGGATTCCAGCAGCGCCTTGGCGCGTTCGACCCGCAGCTGCTGGGTGTACTGCACCGGGCTCAAACCCAGCGCCTTCTGAAAGCGGCGCAGCAGCGTACGCGGGCTGGTGCTGCAGTGGGCCGCCAGCTCGCCCATGTTCCAGTCCTGGTCGATATGCTCGTTGAGCCAGCGGCGCGCCTGCTCGATCACCGCCTGGCTCTTGCGTTCCACCAGGGCCGAGGCGACATACGGCGTCTGGCTGGTGCGCCCGCTGTCGGCCACCAGGAACTTGGCTGTCATCACGCGCAGCGGGTCGCCGCCGAAATGGCCGACCAGCCACAGCGCCAGGTCGAGGTAGGAGCCGGCCCCGCCCGACGACAGCAGCTGGCCGTCGCGCACCACCAGCTCTTCCGATTCCAGCGCCACGTCCGGATAGCGTTTGGCGAAGTAGGCGCTGAGCCACCAGCTGGTGGTGGCGCGGCGGCCATCGAGCAGGCCCGCTTCGGCCAGCAGGAAAGTGCCAGTGCACATGGCCGACACCATGCCGCCACTGGCGGCAAAGTCGCGCACCAGCTTCACTTCGTTTTCCATGGTGCGGATCGCCGGGACGATTTCGCGCATCGCGTGGCGGTCGATGCCGGTCACGATCAGGGCGTCGCAGTCATGGTCGAGAGCTTCAGTGGCGAACGAGATGCCGGTATTGGTGGCGACCATGCCGCCATCCGCGCTGACCCACTTGACCTCGAAACGCAGCTGCTCGGCGGCGGGCCGCATCAGGCTCAGCGTGTTGGCGATCTTGAAGACGTCGTAGGGCGCGGCTGCGGCCGCGCCCACGCATTCTGGGAAGACAAGAATGCCGATACGGATGACAGGAAGTGAGTTCATTGGCCGATTAAATCATAAATTTGTCTTTTTCGCCAATGGCCATCGTGGCAGGATTTTTTGATAATGGCTGCTCCGTTCACCCGAGTTTTACCAACTATGCGAGGTTCACCATGAATGCCGTTGTCACCATTGTTTTGCTGGGCGCTGTCTGGTTCGCGCTGGGTCCGGTGCGCCTGCTGCTGGCCGCGCTGCCGGACAAGAACGAGGACTTCATCTATCTTTGAAAGGCTAAACCATGATGACGAGGCGCTTGTACTATAGCCATTTGCGCCCTTTGAACCAGCCAATAGTGGCCGGACTGCGCCCAACGCCATCACCCCATCATTTGCCATGAATGCTGCAACAACCATCTCGGCGGCCAGCCTGTCACGCGCCGACATCACCGATCTCCTGGGCTCAGTGCAGGGCCCCCTGGTATTCGACGGCTGCGACCTGTCCGGCGTCGACCTGTCGCGCCTGGATTTCCAGGATGCGCAGTTTCTCAACTGTTCGCTGCTGGAAGCGTCGCTGTTCGCCGCCAACCTGTCGCGCAGCAGCTGGCGCCGGTGCCGTGCCGGCCAGGCCGATTTCGAATCGGCCGAGGTGGTCGACGCTCGCTTTCAGGCCTGCGACTTGAATAACTCGACCTGGCGCCGCGCGCGCCTGGCCTCGGCCTCATTCTCGGAATGTAAGCTCACCGGGGCCAATTTTGAAGAGATCGGCCACCTGGGCCTTTCCTTCGAGCATTCGCGCATGGTCGGGGCCGACCTGCGCCGGCTGTCGTTCCGCAAAGCCCGCCTGATCGGTCTGGACTTCCAGGATGCCGACCTGTCGGGCTGCGACTTCCGTCAGGCGGTATTCGAGGAATGCAGCTTGCGCAACGCCCACCTGAAAGACACGCGATTCGACGGCGCCGATTTGCGCGGAGCCGATATCACCGGCGTCAAGCTGGGCAATGCCAGCATGTTCAAGGGCGCAGTCATATCAAGTCGCCAGGCCGCCGAGATCATGCTGGAGCTGGGGCTGGTGGTGGCGTAAGTCGGCCGGCCTGTCCGCGCAACTTTTTTCGCGTGCGCTTAAACCAGCAGAGTGAGCGCCGATGGCGGGAGGGGCAACGAGAAACCGTATCGTTCGAATTCCCCACCATCGACAACACTTTGTCTAGTTGCGTGCCATACCCTGGCCAGCCTTGACGCTATCAGCCGACATTGCCTTGCTGACCCTCAGGCAGGTGTCATTGTCGTCCTTGCCTTGGCAGTAAGTCTTCAGAAACTCCTGCTGGGAAACCAGCTTGCCGCGAATTACGATTTGCGTCGGGTCCTGGACTTTTGGTACATCGTCACCGCAGCCAACCAGTGCCAAAACCGTCATTACTGATACGAAAATGCTCTTCATTGCCGAATCTCCTATGTAGATACGAGCCATGCCACTTTGCCAGTGGCTTAAAAAAAGATTTCGCGCGCCAATTGCGCCTGAATGTCGCGCCGGCTTGGCGGTGGGCCACAAAGCTGATATCGACGATGCATTGTGAACCAATCCATACCGGTTCAGTATACCCGCGTGTAAATAAGCCACATCTTTTGATCTGAAATGTGAAAACTCTCTCTCAGTTCCCGCGTTTGTGTCGGAACTGATATGGGGGCCGGGCTTGCCGGGCGAGTCCCTCGGCGGTCGGTGGGTGAAAAAAACCAGTGTATCGACCATGCTTGAGCTCGGTTTGACAGCGCGCACCGGCCTTGCGGCGGGGCCTTTCGGCGGGGCCTTTCGGCGGGGCCTTACGGCACCATCTCGGCCTTGGCTTTGAAAGACTTGTAGAACACCGCGCTCTTGGCTTCGAAGCCGGAATCGATGCCGAAGAACATCCAGATGTCGCCGTTGGCGTCGCTCTTGACCGTCAAGGGCGCGGTGCTGGCCAGGACCTTGGACTGGTAGACCTGCGGCCCGCAGTTCTGCACCGAGTTGGCGACATTGCCCAGCACCTGGGACGCGGGGCCCGGCGTGGCCTGGTTGCCGCGCTCGAGATTGACCCGGTATTGGCCGGCGGTGAGGACCGTCTTTGCTTCCGTCGGCGCGGCGCCGGCCACCACGTACACGCTTTCGCCGGGCGAACCGCCCACCCCAACACAGCCGGAGGACTGGTTGGTCGCGATCTCGATCTCGAAGCTGAGCTTGTAGTTTTTGGAAGCCTGGTAGCCGCTGATTTTTTTGGTGCTGTAGATGAACAGATCGTCGCTGCGGTTGGTGCCGCCGGTGTAATAAGCGTTGCCGGTCAGCGGGGCGGGCAGGGCGCGCGTTTCCCATACGACGTCGGTCGGTGCCGTCTCGGTGGTGTAATCGGCGAAGCCACCTTTCCATCCGTCCAGACCGGTGGAGAAACTGGTGGCGACCTGAGGGGTATGCACCGTGTCGCCGCCGCCGCAAGCCGAGAGCAGGAACAGCGATGCGATGGCGGCCGTCAGTGTTGTGCTACGAAGAATCATGTGAATGCCTGTTGGAGTGTGTTGGAAGCGTGAGCATAGGTCAGCGCGCGATGCAAAACAGTCAGGTAATTGTCGGAAAATTGTAGGCCACTCACAGCCATTCACGCAGTCTCGGTACGCAAGCGTACAGAGCAAAGTGGCGCTCGACCATATCCTGCAGTCAGTTCGCACGCATCCGTCTTGTAAATCGAAAAGCGATTGCACGATGTGGAATTTATACAGTTTTATGCCCGTCCGTCTCATGCCATTGAGCGGAAAAACGTTTCGTATCGCGAAATCATGATGTTAAGCCTTTGAAAATACACGAAAATATTTGACTTATATGTCTTATATAAGACTAGCGCGACAAGGCGGACGCGTTTATCATTTCTCTACCGGCTGCACTTTTGATGACCACGCCGAAGCGCGACAGAATTACCCACATCAGCTTCCTCATTCGCTTACATAACAGGAGTTTTCCATGTCCCAGTACCATACCGATATCGAGGCAATCGCCGCTCTCAAACAAAAAGAAGGCAGCGCCTGGAACGCCATCAATCCGGAATACGCGGCCCGCATGCGCGCCCAGAACCGCTTCAAGACGGGTCTGGACATCGCGCGCTACACGGCGAAGATCATGCGCAACGACATGGCCAACTACGATGCCGACCCATCCAAGTACACCCAGTCGCTGGGCTGCTGGCACGGCTTCATCGGTCAGCAAAAAATGATCTCGATTAAGAAGCACTTCAACAGCACCGATCGCCGCTACCTCTACCTGTCGGGCTGGATGATCGCCGCGCTGCGTTCCGAGTTCGGTCCGCTGCCGGACCAGTCGATGCATGAAAAGACCGCCGTCTCGGCGCTGATCAAAGAGCTGTACACCTTCCTGCGCCAGGCCGACGCGCGCGAACTGGGCGGCCTGTTCCAGCAGCTCGACGCCGCCGAAGGCGCAGCCAAAGCAGCCATCCAGGACAAGATCGACAATCACATCACCCACGTGGTGCCGATCATCGCCGACATCGACGCCGGTTTCGGCAATGCCGAAGCGACCTACCTGCTGGCCAAGCAGATGATTGAAGCCGGTGCCTGCTGCATCCAGATCGAAAACCAGGTGTCGGACGAGAAGCAGTGCGGCCACCAGGACGGCAAGGTCACGGTCCCGCACGAGGACTTCCTGGCCAAGATCCGCGCCGTGCGCTACGCCTTCCTCGAACTGGGCGTGGACGATGGCCTGATCGTCGCCCGCACCGACTCGCTCGGCGCCGGCCTGACCAAGCAGATTGCCGTCACCCGCGAACCGGGCGACCTGGGCGACCAGTACAACTCCTTCCTCGATGTGGAAGAAGTGTCGACCGAATCGATGAGCAATGGCGACGTCATCATCAAGCGCGACGGCAAGCTGCTGCGTCCGAAGCGCCTGCCGAGCAACCTGTTCCAGTTCCGTCCAGGCACCGGTGAAGAGCGTTGCGTCCTCGACTGCATCACTTCACTGCAAAACGGCGCCGACCTGCTGTGGATCGAAACCGAAAAACCACACATCGCCCAGATCGGTGGCATGGTCAGCGAGATCCGCAAGGTCATCCCCAATGCCAAGCTGGTGTATAACAACAGCCCGTCGTTCAACTGGACCCTGAACTTCCGTCAGCAAGTGTTCGACGCCATGAAGGCCGAGGGCAAGGATGTGTCGGCGTATGAGCGCTCGCAGCTGATGAGCGTGGAATACGACGAGACCGAGCTGGCTCGCGCCGCCGATGAACGTATCCGCACCTTCCAGGCCGATGCGGCGCGCGAAGCCGGCATTTTCCACCACCTGATCACCTTGCCGACTTACCACACCGCGGCGCTGTCGACCGACAACCTGGCCAAGGAATACTTCGGCGACCAGGGCATGCTGGGCTACGTGGCCGGCGTGCAGCGCAAGGAAATCCGCCAGGGCATCGCCTGCGTCAAGCACCAGAACATGTCCGGTTCGGACATCGGCGACGACCACAAGGAATACTTCAGCGGCGAAGCGGCCCTGAAGGCCTCCGGCAAAGACAATACGATGAATCAGTTTTGATTTGATTTGTTTTGACAAAAGGCCGCCACGTGGAGACGCGTGGCGGCCTTTTGTACGTGTGGGGCTGCTCAGGGCTTGGGCAGGCCCTTGCCATTGACAATGGGCTCGCCCTTGTCGCCGGGACGGAAGGGCGTGCTTAGCGGGTCCATCGGCTTGATCGAGCCGTCGTCGTTGAACTCCATCTTCACCAGCAAGGTCTGGCGCTTATAGCCGTTGCCATCGGGGAGGGCGTGGCGGTGGTAAGCCACGTACCAGCGGTCGGTGCCGGGCACGTTGACCACGCTGTGGTGGGCCGTGGCGACCGCGGCGCCGTTGCGCTGCAGGACGATGAAGTCTTTTTCGGGTGACTTGACGGGGCCGAGCGGCGAATCCGCAATGCCCCAGCCGACCCGGTAATTCGGGCTGCGCGCGTCGTCGATCGACCACATGAAGTAGTACTTGCCCTTGCGTTTGAAGACCACCACGCCTTCGCGGTGATCTTTGAGCGCGATGACGGCCGGCGGGCCGTCCAGGCTGATCATGTCCGGCTTGAGCTTGTAGACGTTGCTCATGTCGCCGTTGCCGTAGTACAGATAGGCCTGGCCGTCGTCGTCGATGAACGGGTAGGGGTCGATGGTATTGGTCTTGATGCCGCTGCCTTTGGCGATCAGCGGCTTGCCCAGGGCGTCGACGAAGGGGCCGCGCGGACTCTTGGCGGTCGCCACGCCGATATTGTGCTGGGCGCAGAAGTAGAAGTAGTAGGTGCCGTTGCGTTCGACCGCGTCCGGCGCCCAGGCTTCCACCTTGGCCCATTTGAGGTCGTTCGCGACGTCGAGGATCTTGCCTTCATTCTTCCACTCGACCAGGTTCTTGGACGACCATACCGAAAAATCGGTGGTCTGCCAGTTGTCCTTGTCCGACGTCGGGTAGAGGTAGTAGGTGTCGCCAAACACGCGGATCGATGGATCGGCGGTGAAGCCTTCCAGCACCGGCTGCGGGGCCGGCTGCGGCGCGGCAGCCGTCGTGGCTGGGGTGGACTTTTCCAGGTCCTTGGCCATCCAGGCCGGTACCTTCAGTACCGTGCCGTGGCGCTGGCCTTTGACGACCTGTACCTGGTCCGACACATCGGTCCAGCTCTTCCAGTCGGTCGTTTCGTAGGCGCCATAGCGCCCGCCGGCGTAGAAGTCGACGTACAGGCGCGTCTTGTCGCCCATGGTGACCAGGGTCGGTCCTTCGGCGCGTTCGGTGATCAGCGGCGTCGGCATGAGCTTGTACGGGCCGGTCAGCTTGTCCGCCACCGCATAGTGGATCGGCCCCCACTTACCGGCCTTCTGCTTGTCGCCTTCCTTGAAGACGGCGATGTAGCGCTTGCCGTCGTGCGTGATGGTGGTGTCGATGTGGTCGAAGCCGGGATCGATCAGGAGCTTGGGCTCGCTGAAGGCCACGAAGTCCTTGGTCGTCACGTAGTAGGTGCGGTTGTTCATCCGCTCGGCCGACTTGGTCTCTTTGAAGCGGCCATCGATGTCGGACGACCAGGTGATCAGGTACTGCTTGCTGGCTTCGTCGTAGACGGTCTCGGGTGCCCAGGCGTTGTTGGTGCCCTTTACCTTGTCGAACAACGGCAGGTAGGCTTGCTTGGACCAGTTCAACAGGTCGGTCGAGCTTGCGTAGCCGATGCCCTTGTCCTTCCAGCCGGTGGTCCAGACCATGCGGAAAATACCGTCCGGCCCGCGCAGGATGTGCGGGTCGCGCAGCAGGCCACTGCCCACGGTGGGCTTGAGGAAGACTTTGCCCAGGTCCTTCCATTGGCGCGCGTCGTCGCTGGCGGCCAGGTGCAGGCCATCTCCCTTGTCGCGGAAGGATGTGAACAGCCAGGTGTCGATCGGCCATTTGCTGTCTGCCGCCGCCATGGCGCTGGCCGCAAGTAGGGTGCAGGCGATGCCGCCTTTGACTAGTGAAACACGATTCATTGAATGTCCTCGAATAATTTTTCTGCAAGAGTGTAAATCGATGCCGCGCGCGGATCTATTCCTTTTGCCGCAACTGGTATGTCGTACCGATATACACACGCTTGTCACGCCTCGCTTGGGGCCAGCATCCGGACCAGCGGATGGGTCTCGCGCACCCGGTTGCGCCACCATTTCAAGGCAGTCCCTTCCTCTCCGCTGCGCCACGCCATGTACAAGGTTTCCTCAGGCTTGGCTTCCTCGACTTCCTTCCGGAGCAGCACACCGCGTTCGATATCCTCGCGCACCCATGGCTCGGGCAGGAAGCCGAAGCCGATGCCGGCGCGCTGGAATCGGTACTTGCTCAGCATGTCCGGCACGGCCACCGTGTCCTGGCCGAACAGCAGCCCGACCGTGCGCGCCTGCAGCACGCGCGCGGAGTCGGCCACGGAGACGGCGCGGTGATGGCTCAACTCGGCCTTGCCCAAGGGGTGTTCGACCCCCGCCAGGGGATGGCTGGGCGCGACCACGAACACGAAGGACACCGTGCCCAAAGGCTCGGAGGCATAGCCGCCGCCCGACGGCCCTTCGCCGGCTGCGCCGATCAGCAGGTCGGCGCGCCGGTCCAGCAGCGCTTCCCAGGTGCCCGACAATGCCTCCCGGACGATGCGCACCCGGGTCTGGTCCGCCACCCCGTAAAAGGCTTGCAGGTCCGGCAGCAGTCCGGTGGGGCAGAGCATGGAGTCCATCCCGATGGTCAGCTCGGTCTCCCAGCCGGAGGCGACCCGGCGCACGCGCGATTCCAGGTCGCCGGCGGCTTTTAACAGGTAGCGGCCTTCCTTGAGCAGCTCGGCGCCGGCCGCGGTCAGTTCGACGCGCGGGCCGAAGCGTTCGAACAGCTGCACGCCGAGGTCGGTCTCAAGCTTGGTGACCGTATAGGAGATGGTCGAGGGAACGCGGAACAGTTCCTTGGCCGCGGCGGCAAACGAGCCGCGCCGGGCAATGGTGTCGATGGCGATCAGCGCATCCAGGCTAATTCTTAGCATTCGAAATTTTCGTTGATACGTGGTGATTTTTTCCGTTTTTCGATTCGGATCATGCAAGGATAATAAGCTACATCGAATCGGGCCGCATACAGGATGATGATTGCTCCGCCCCGTTCCAACGATTTGCGCTAAGCTGTTCGTACTCACCATCACCATCGGGGATGCCATGAAGGACGAACTGGAAAGCGCGCTGGAAGTAGTCGTTGTTCCTCTCACCCACGACCTGGGCGACCAGTTCATCGTGCGGCGCGCCTTGCCCAACAAGCAGCGCCGCATGGTCGGACCCTTCGTCTTCCTCGACCAGATGGGTCCGCACGTATTTGCGGCGGGCCGCGGTCTGGACGTGCGCCCGCACCCGCACATCGGCCTGGCTACCGTCACCTATCTGCTCGACGGTGAAATCGAGCACCGCGACAGCCTCGGCACCGTGCAGACCATCCGCCCCGGCGAAGTGAACTGGATGGTGGCCGGCCGCGGCATCGTTCACTCGGAGCGCACCGCGCAAGAGGCACGCCAGGCGCCGTCCGCCATTTACGGCCTGCAGTGCTGGGTTGCGCTGCCCCGCACCCATGAGGAATCGGCGCCTGCGTTCGCCCACACCGAAGCGGGCGCCTTGCCGCTGGTCGAGGGCGAGGGCGTGGCGGCGACGATCGTCGCGGGCAGCTATTTCGGGCGGTCCTCGCCGGTCGTCACCCAGTCGCCGCTGTTCTATGTGGACCTCACCGTGCGGCCCGGCGCGCGCCTGGAACTGCCGGCCGAGTACAGCGAGCAGGCCATTTATATCGTCGAGGGCACGCTGGACCTGGGCCGCGACGGCCGGTTCGAACCCGGTCGCCTGCTGGTCTTGAAGCCCGGCGCGCGCGTGACCTTGAGCTCCGCCGGCCCGGACACCCTGCGCGTGATGCTGGTGGGCGGCGAGCCGATGGATGGCCCGCGCTACCTGACCTGGAATTTCGTCTCCAGCTCAGTCGAGCGCATCGAGCAGGCCAAGGACGATTGGCGCCGCCAGGCTTTCCCGCCGGTGCCGGGCGAAACCGAGTTCATTCCGCTGCCCGACATTCCCGGCCGGCCCGTCAGCTATCCTTGAGCCAAGCGACGCGTACCACCAGGCCGCCTGATGGCGCATCGTCCAGAGTGACGCTGGCCTCGTGCAAGGTGGCGATCTCGCGCACGATGGCCAGGCCCAGCCCGGTGCCGCTGGGGTTGGTGTCCAGCGCCGCCGAGGAGCGGTAGAAGGGCGTGAACACGGCATCGCGTTCGCCAGCGGGAATGCCCGGGCCGCTGTCCTCGACTTCCAGAAGTGCGTCGTGCACGCGCAGCGTGACGCTGCCCCCTGACGGCGTGTAGCGGATCGCGTTGTCCACCAGGTTGCTGATCATCTCGCGCAGCAGCACGGCGTGGCCCATCACCTTGATATTTTCATCGGCCTCCAGTGCCAGCGTCACGTCTTTTTGCACCGCCGGCAGCGCCAGCGCCAGGCCCACGTCGCGCGCCAGTCCGGTCAGCGACAGTTCCTGCAGTTCGGCCGCCTGGGTGCCGTGCTCCACCCGCGCCAAAGTAAGCAGGCGGTTGGCCAGGTGGATGGTCGAGTCGGTCGTCGACGCGATCGCTTCGACAATGCCGCGCATGGCGACCGGATCATCCTGGCGCAGTGCCATCTCGGCCTGGGTCTTTAATACCGTCAGCGGTGTGCGCAGCTGGTGCGAGGCGTCGGCGATGAAGCGGCGCTGGCTCGACAGCAGCTCGTGCATGCCCTGCAAGGCGCCGTTCATCGCCGCCACCAGCGGGCGTACTTCGCGGTGCACCAGCGACTCGTCGACGTCGGACAGGTCGGAAGGTTTGCGCCGCTCGACCGCTTCTTTCAGCTGCATCAGCGGGCGCAGCACCAGCCGCACCGCAAACCACACCAGCGCGGCCACCGCCATCACCGTGACCGCCTGCTGGGTCAGGGTATCCAGCAAAATCTTGCGGGTCAGGCCGCGCCGCGTGTCGAGCGTTTCGCCGACCTGGATCAAGGCGATGCCGCGCATGGTGTCGTCGTACACCGGCTGGAGCAGGGCGGCAATGCGCAGCGGCTGGCCGTTGTAGTCGGCCACGTAGAAGCGCACCAGCGCGGGATAGGCTTCCGAACGCGGCACATTGGCGGGCACCGGCGGCAGGTCGTCGAAGCCGGACACCAGTTCACCATTGATGCCGCTGACCTTGTAGTAGATGCGCCCCAGGTTATCGGTCTCGAAGCTGTCGAGCGCTACGTAGGGCACATCGGCCACCACCTTGCCGTTCTTGATGCTGACCCGCTCGGCCAGCGCGCGGGTGGAGGCCAGCAGCGAGCGGTCGTAGGCCTCGTCGGCGGCGGCCAGGGCGTTGTAGTAGGTGGAGACTGCGGACACGCCGGCCAGCAGGACCAGGGGAATGATCAGCCAGCGCAGCAGCTGGTTGCGCAGGCTGCCGAGGTGGCGCGGGCGGCTTCGCAGTTGGCTTATATGCGGCGGTCCCATGCCGGCTTATGCGCGGGTTTGCAGCAGGTAGCCGATGCCGCGCAAGGTGTTGATGGTGGGAGCGTCGGCCCCGAGTTTGTCGAGCTTCTTGCGTACCCGGTGGATGTACAGTTCGATGGCGTCGATGTTGGCGTCATCAATCAGGGAGAACACTTCGTCGAACAGCTTTTCTTTCGATACCGCGCCGCCCGGCCGGGTGATCAGCGCTTCGAGCACGGCGTGTTCGCGCGGCGTCAGGGCGACGGTTTCGCCGGCATAGCGGAAGATGCGCGCGACCGTGTCGAACTCCAGCGGGCCGGCCTGGAACACCAGCGTTTCATTGCCTTGGGCCCGGCGCAGCAGCGCTTTGACGCGGGCTTCGAGTTCGCTCAGTTCAAACGGCTTGGCGAGGTAGTCGTCGGCGCCCAGGTTAAGGCCCTGCACCCGGTCTTCCAGTTCGCCGCGCGCAGTGAGCACCAGTACCGGCGTGCGGCCCTTGCTGCCGGCGCGTGCGCGCAGGCGGCGCAGCACTTCGAGCCCGTCCATCTTGGGCAGGGTGAGGTCGAGGATCACCAGGGCGTATTCCTGCGTGTGCAGCAGGCTGTCGGCGTCGGCGCCATTGACGGCGCATTCGACCGTCAGTCGTGCGTCGCGCAGGGCCTTGGCCAGCCAGTGGGACAGTTCGATGTGGTCTTCTACAAGTAGGATGCGCATCCGAACAGTGTAGCGCCTGCGCCCGCGCTTGGCGAATTTGACTTGTTGTGGACGTTATACGGTACTGAAAGCCAATTGAAAGCTTGGGGTTTGTAAGCTGTGCTCCGTAGTGCAAAAAAAGAATCACCATAAACAGATCCTCAAGGAGACAATATGAAACAACGTGCCCTCGCGCTCGTCATCGCCGGCGCTTTTGCCACCACCTCAGCCCAAGCCCAGTCCAGCGTCCAGGTCTACGGCATCATCGACGCCGGCGTCGAATACGTCAGCAACGCCACCCCAAGCGGCGGCAACCAGTTCAAGGTCGTCTCGGGCGGCAAGAACACCTCGCGCTGGGGCTTCCGGGGCAGCGAAGACCTGGGTGGCGGCCTGAAAGCCGTGTACAACCTCGAAGGCGGCATCATGATGGACACCGGTGCCGCCGACGGCAACCTGTTCAAGCGCCAGGCCTACGTCGGCCTGGAAGGCGCCTTCGGCCGCGTGGTGCTGGGCCGCTCCTTCACCACGACGTACGACCTGGTGATTTCGTTCGATCCGATGGGCTTTGCGCCGAACTACTCGTGGGCCACCACCGGCACCGCGACCGGCCCGTCCAAGTACGGCATGACGACCGCCTTCGACAATCTGGTCAAGTACAGCTACAAGACCGATGAGATGACGGTCGGCGCCAGCTACGGCGCGGGAGAGCAGGCCAGCAGCGAGGAAGGGCGCAAGTATGCGGTGGGCGGCTCTTATAAGTTTGGCAAGCTCAATACCATGCTTGCGTATGAGCAGATCAACGGCGTTAATGTGGCCGCCACCGGCCGCCACGACGAAACCACCGCCCTGCATGCGGCGGCCGACTACCGCGACGGCCCATGGCGCCTGGCCGCGGGCCTGCGCAGCTATGAGCTGCAGGCCGGCCGCGCCGCCACCGCCGACGTCAAGGCCGATACCTACTGGGCGGGCATCACCTACAACCCGGCGCCGTACACCTTCACCGCCGCGGTCTACAGCATCAACGTCAAGAACGTGGCCGCCGGCCAGGATGCCGATCCCACCATGCTGGTGCTGCGCGCGATGAAGGCGCTGTCCAAGCGCACCGAGTTGTACGTGGCGCTGGCGCATGCCGACGCCAAGCATGGCAAGGTCACCGGCCTGTCGCGCGACGACCTGGGCTATGCCGGTACGCAGACCGGCCTGACCGCCGGCATCCAGCATCGCTTCTGATTCGAGCCCGCGCCACCGTGATTGGGATAACATGAACGCCATGAAACCCTTGTTTGCATCATTGTTCGCCCTGCTGCTGAGCCTTTCGGCTGGTGCCAGCGCGCGCAATGAGTGTGTGATCCCCTCCAAACCCGGTGGGGCCATGGACCTGACCTGCAAGCTGGCCCAACACGGGCTGCGCGAGCAGGGCGTCGATCTGCAGCTGGCTTACCTGCCGGGCGGGATCGGCGCGGTGGCGTGGAACTCGATGGCGACGCAGCGCCGTACCGAGGGTAATACGCTGGTGGCGTTTTCCGGCGGTTCCCTGCTTAATCTGGCGCAGGGCAAGTTCGGCAAGGTGTCGCATACCGACGTGCGCTGGGTAGCCGCTTTGGGCGCCGACTTCGGCATGATCGCCGTGCGCGCCGATTCGCCTTTCCGCACATTGGGCGACCTGGTGCAAACGCTGCGCAAGCATCCAGAAAAGGTGCTGATCGGCGTCTCCGGCACCATCGGCAGCCAGGACTGGCTCAAGATGGCGCTGGTTGCCCGCAAGGCCGGCATCAACCCCAAGGTGCTGCGTTTCGTGGCGCTCGAAGGCGGCGGCGAGACCTTCACCGCGATGCACGCCAACCACGTGCAGGTGATCTGCGGCGATGCCTCGGAGGCGCGCCTGTACGCCAAGGACGGCAAGACCCGGGTGCTGGCGCTATTGTCCGAACAGCGCATGCCCGGTGCGCTCGACAAAGTGCCGACCGCGCGCGAGCAGGGTATCGACGTGGTCTGGCCGGTGATCCGCGGCGTGTGGATGGCGCCCGGCGCCAGCGACGCCGACTACCAGCGCTGGACCCGCGCCTTCGACACCATGATGGCATCCCCGGGATACGCGCAGCTGCGCACGGAGCATGGACTGTATCCCTTTTCGCTGACCGGACCCGCACTTGCGGAGCATGTCCGTAAAGCCGTAGACAACTACACACAACAGGCACACGCCTTAAATCTGGTCCGCTAAGGACCTACTTCAGGAGACCAAAATGAAAGTCAAGCACGCCTTGGCAGGGATGACCCTTGCCGTCATGTTCGCAACTTCGGCCTACGCACAGGTACCAGCGGGCTATCCCGCCAACTACCAGGCCATCATCGACGGCGCCAAGAAAGAGGGCACGCTGGTGATCTATGGCGCCACCGACACCAAGGCGGCGCACCCGCTGGTGAAGGACTTCAGCGCCCTGTATCCCGGCATTTCGGTCGAGTACAACGACATGAATTCGACCGAGGTATACAACCGCTTCATCTCCGAAACCGCTGCCGGCGGCAAGACCGCCGACGTCACCTGGTCCTCGTCGATGGACCTGCAGATGCGCCTGGCCAGCGAAGGCTATGCGCTGCAGTACAAGTCGCCGGAGGCCTCCAAGCTGCCGGCATGGGCGGTATGGAACGATACCGCCTACGGCACCACCTTCGAGCCGGCCGCCATCGTCTACAACAAGCGCCTGTTGACCGAGAAGGAAGTGCCGCAGACGCATGCCGACTTCGCCAAGCTGATCACGCTTGAAAAGTTCCGCGACAAGGTCACCACCTACGACATCGAAAAGTCCGGCGTGGGCTTCATGTTCATGGCGCAGGACGCCCAGGTGTATCCGCAGTACCCGGCCCTGCAGCAGGCTTTCGGCACGGCCAAGGTGCGCGTGCAGTCGTCAACCGGCACCATGATGGAGCGCATCTCGTCGGGTGAGAACCTGATCGGCTACAACGTGGTTGGTTCCTACGCCCTGGTGCGCGCCAAGACCGATCCGTCGATCGGCGTGGTGCTGCCCAAGGATTACACGCTGATCCTGTCGCGCGTGCAGTTCATCAGCAAGAAGGCGCGCAACGTCAACGCCGCCAAGCTGTGGATCGACTACATGCTCTCGCCGCGCGGCCAGACCATCATCGCCAACGAGTCGAAGCTGTTTGCGATCCGTGCCGACGTCAAGGGCGAGACCACCTCGTCGGAACTGATCGCCCTGATCGGCGAGAAGAACGTCAAGCCGATTCCGGTCCATCCTTCGCTGCTGCAGAACCTGGTCCCGCAAAAGCGGATGGCCTTCCTGAAGCAGTGGAAAGACAGCGCCGGCAAGAAGTAAGCAGCGCATTATTGACGCATCCATCAACCCAAGGAGTCAACATGTCAACCCTTGCTCTTCCAAGCGCGCACCTCCAGGGAGGTTGGGGCGGTGCCCTGCGTTCCCTGAACTGGCCGCGCGGGATCGTGGTGCTGCTGACCTGCACCGCGATCTTCCTGCCGCTGTTCCTGATCTTCTATCAGAGCTTCCTGTCGGCGCCGTTCTTCATGCCCGAGAAGTCGCTCGGCCTTGACGCCTACCGCTTCATCGTCGAAGACCCGGACTTCGCGGTGGCGTTCCGCAATGGTGCCTTGCTGGCCCTTGGGCTGACCGTCATCGCCGTGCCGTTGGGCGGCATGCTGGCCTTCATCATGATCCGCACCGACCTGCCGGGCCGCGGCTGGATCGCGCCCATGCTGCTGGTGCCGATCTTCGTCTCGCCGATGGTGATGGCCTTCGGCTATGTGGTGGCGATGGGGCCGGTGGGCTTTTACTCCACCTGGGCCAGGCAGCTGCTCGGCTTCATCCCGTGGAATATCTATTCCTTCACCAGCATCGTCATCATCGCCGGCCTGACCCACGTGCCGCACGTCTACCTGTACGCTTCCTCGGCCCTGAAAAGCCTGGGCTCGGACGTGGAAGAGGCGGCGCGCGTGGCCGGTGCCTCGCCGCTGCGCGTGATGATGAATGTGTCGCTGCCGATGATCACGCCGGCGCTGGCGTATGCCGCCGTGCTGGTGTGCTTCCTGGGCTTTGAAGTGTTCGGCCTGGTGCTGGTGCTGGGCGACCCGGAAGGCCACCTGGTCCTGACCACTTACCTGTACAAGCTGACCAACAAGATGGGCATTCCCTCGTATCACTTGATGGCGGCCGTCGCGGTCTGCCTGGTGATGGTCACTTTGCCGCTGGTGATGATCCAGCGCTTCCTGCTCAAGACGGCCAATAAGTACGTGTCGATCAAGGGCAAGGGCTCGCGCCAGAAGCCGATCGCGCTCGGCCCATGGAAGTGGGTGGCGCTGGCGGTGATCGGCGTGTGGCTGCTGTTTACCATCATCGTGCCGATTTCCGGCATCGTGCTGCGCTCCTTCGTGCAGTACTGGGGCGAGGGCGTGGCCCTGGCCGACGTGCTGACCCTGCAGCACTTCCGCAGCATCTTCGAGGAGCCGGCCCTGATGCGCGGCATTCTCAACACTGTGCTGATCGGCGTGATCGGCGGCGCGCTGGCGGTGGTCTGCTATGCCGCCATCGCGCTGGCCATGCACCGCAAACCAGACGGCATTACCCGCCTGCTGGACTACAGCGTGCTGGTGCCGCGCGCCGTGCCGGGCCTCTTGGCCGGCCTGTCCTTCCTGTGGGTGTTCCTGTTCGTGCCGGCTTGGCTGGAAAGCGCGCTGCAGGGCGTGAACGCGGGCTGGGCGACCTGGCTGGTGGAAAACCTGATCCCTACGCTGCGCGAAGTGCGCTCGACCATCTTCGCGCTGTGGCTGGCCTACTCGGTGGTGTGGATGGCTTACGGCATGCGCCTGATCTCGACCGCGCTGCTGCAGGTCGGCCCTGAACTGGAAGAGGCGGCCCGCGCGGCCGGCGCCAGCCGTGGCCAGGTCACCCGCGACGTCACCTTGCCGCTGGTGCGCTACGGCCTGTTCGGCGCCTGGCTGATGATCTTCCTGATCTTCGAGCGCGAATATTCGACCGGCGTGTACCTGCTGTCGCCCGGCACCGAAGTGGTGGGCGCGATGATCGTATCGCTGTGGGCCGGCGGCTCGACCGACCTGGTGGCTGCGCTGTCCTTCATTAACATCCTGCTGGTGGCGGTCGGCCTCGGCATCGCCTTGCGCTTCGGCGTCAAGCTCCACGACTAAAGGGAGACCAAACATGAACGTATTAACCGTCAACGACCTGCACCTCGACTATGGCTCGGGTGCTACTTTGAATCCGATCCTCAAGGGCGTCTCGATGCACCTGCAGCGCGGCGAAGTGGTGGCGCTGCTGGGCCCTTCAGGCAGCGGCAAGACCACGCTGCTGCGCGCGGTGGCCGGCCTGGAAAGCGCGCGCGCCGGCACCATCGACATCGGCGAGCGCCGCGTGTTCGACGGCGCCAAGCTGGAAGTGCCGGCCGAGCAGCGCAATCTTGGCCTGGTATTCCAGTCCTATGCGCTGTGGCCGCACAAGACCGTCTTCGACAACGTGGCGTATCCACTCCGCCTGCGCAAGGCGTCGGCGCGCGAGATCGGCGAGCGTGTCAATGAAGTGCTGGCGCAGCTGGGCCTGGGCCAGCTGGGCAAGCGCTTCCCGCACCAGCTGTCGGGCGGCCAGCAGCAGCGCGTGGCGATCGCCAGGGCGCTGGTGTACAACCCGCCGGTGATCCTGCTCGATGAACCTTTGTCGAACCTGGACGCCAAGCTGCGCGAGGAGGCGCGCGCCTTCCTGCGCGAATTGATCATCCGCCTCGGCCTGTCGGCACTGATGGTGACCCACGACCAGGCCGAGGCGATGGCGATCTCGGACCGCATCCTGCTGCTCAATAACGGCAAGATCGAGCAGCAGGGCACGCCGCAGCAGATGTACGAAACGCCGGAGACCTTGTTCACCGCCGAGTTCATGGGCTCGAACAACCGGATGAAAGGGGCGACGGTGGCGCGCAGCGGCAGGGACACCAAGGTGAGCGTGTACGGCAAGACGCTGATGGCCACGCCGCGCGGCGCCGGGCCGGGCGACAAGGCCTTGATCCGCATCGAGGACGTGCAGATCAGCGCGACGGAAAAATCGAACGCGATCCAGCTGCCGCTGACCACCTGCATGTACCTGGGCGATCGCTACGAGTGCCTGTTCGGCCATGCCGACGACGGCTTGCGGGCGTACTCGCGCCAGCGCCTCGATCCGGGCAATTTCTGGCTGGAGATGCCGCCTGAAAAACTGTGGGTGTTCTAACACCGATATGCTGAATGGATGGGCGATGTCGGCCCATCCATCAGCGGTTTCATGGCAGCACTCCCTGGAACAGATGCAGGGCCGCATATTGCAGCAGCATGATGGTCTTGGCATCGTTGATGCCGCCGTGGTTCACCATTTCCATTGCATTCTCAATGGCGAGTTCCAGCACTTCGATGTCTTCGCCTTCGCTGCGCAGGCCTCCGCCGGCGCCGATCTTCGATCCGGCATCGTACTCCGCCACGAAAAAGTGCAGCTTCTCCGTCACCGATCCCGGACTCATAAACGCTTCAAAGACCTGCCTCACGGCGCCCACACGGTAACCGGTTTCCTCTTCGGCTTCGAGGCGGATGCGTTCCTCCGGCGAGGCCTCGTCCAGCAGTCCGGCCGGCGCTTCGATCAGCATGCCGTCGTGGCCGTTCACGAACGCCGGGTAGCGGAACTGGCGCGTCAGGATGACAGTCCTTTGTTCCGGGCAGTACAGCAGGATGGCCGCGCCGTTGCCGCGGTCGTAGGTTTCGCGGCTCTGGCGCTGCCAGGTATTGTCGGCCCGCAGATAGTCGAAGGTGGTTTTCTTCAGCAGGTACCAGTCGTCCGACAGGACTTTGACGTCCACAATTTTTACCCGTTCGGCAGTCGTTCTCATGTTGGCTCCAGTGGTTAAGCTCAATGATGCTAACATGCAGTTTCGTGCAAATACAATTAAATTCGTGCAACCATGCTGACGTCTCAACGCAAGAAGGAAATCCTGGACACGCTCAAGGCCCAGGGGCAGGTGGTCGCCAAGACCTTGAGCGAACGCTTTGGCGTATCGGAGGACACCGTGCGGCGCGACTTGCGCGAGCTGGCAGCGGAGGGCTTGTTGCAACGCGTCCATGGCGGCGCCTTGCCGGCGTCGCCGGCGGTGGGCGGCATGGCCGCGCGGCGTGTACTATCCGGCTCGGCCAAGGAAGCCATCGCCAAGGCCGCCGCGGCGCTTATCCTGCCGGGCCAGACCGTCATCATCGACGGCGGCACCACTTCGGTCCAGCTGGTGCGCCAGTTGTCCAGGACGCTCAAGGCCACCGTGGTGACGCATAGCCCGACCGTCGCGGTCGAGCTGGAAGAGTTCGCGGACATCGACGTGATCCTGATCGGCGGGCGCTTGTTCAAGCACTCCATGGTGGCGGTGGGCGCGGGCGCTATCGAGGCGCTCAGCCATATCCGGGCCGACACCTATTTCATGGGCGTCACGGGCGTGCATCTTCGTGCAGGATTGAGCACCGGCGACCTGGAAGAAGCCTATGTCAAGCGGGCGCTGGCCGCGCACGCCGCCGAAACCGTGGTGCTGGCGTCATCCGAGAAGCTCAATGCCGCCTCGCGCTTCAAGATCGGCGATTTGTCGCTGGCGGGCAGTATCGTGCTGGCGGCGGACACCGCGCCCGATTTTGTCGCCGATCTGCAGGCCGCAGGAGTGTCGGTCGTGCTGGCCGGTTAGAATGAGGTCCGCAGCATCATGTAAACGATAAAGGCATCACAAATGAAAAAGACCGACCTGGCGAAAAGCGACGCAAAGAAATTGATGGGCCAGATGGAGTCGCGCCCGGGCAAAGCAGTGGAGGCCAGCACAGTCGGGCGGCGCGAACAGCGCGAGCTGGATCGTGCACAGGGGCTGGTGCCGTTCGCGGTCAAGCTCAATAGCGACCTGGTGCAGCGCCTGCACGCGCAAGCCAAGGAACGCGGGATCGACATGAACCAGCTGGTCGCCGACGTACTCGAAAAAGGCCTGGCCGGCTAGCGTACCCGTTTGAGCCAGGTCATTCGTCCGCACAGGGTGGTCCGGCTACAGTGAAGGCACCTTCCACGTCACCGGACGTGCAGGAAAAAACTGTTGAGGCCGTTTTCATTCTCACGATGGCGATCGCCTGGCGCATAGTCCTACGCGGACGCGGCGCTGCCCCCCACTGGCAGCTGTGCCATATCGCTCCATACTGGTAACAAAAAGCGAGGGAGACTCCCAGCACAACCATCATAGGAGTTAATACATGATCAACGCCATGATCGATACCTGGTCGTCCTTCGCCCTGTCACCCTGGAACGTCGATCCCTTCGGGTTCGGCGCTGCCCAGGCTCCCGCAAGGCTTGGCGGGAGAGGGCGCTTCATCGACGAGTACTTCGACGCCGACGCCGCTTCATTGCACTATAAACTCTTCATTCCCAGCAACTACAACGGCGCACCGCTC
This sequence comes from uncultured Oxalobacteraceae bacterium, assembly GCA_946479255.1. The sequence goes on along the minus strand of CAMLFK010000003.1, from coordinate 28,089 downwards.
CCGCTGATCGTGATGTTGCATGGCTGCGGCCAGGACGCGAGCGACTTTGCGTCCGGCACCGGCATGAACGAGCTGGCTGAACGATTTTCATGCTTCGTTGCCTATCCCGAGCAGTCGAGCGCCGCCAACAGCAGCCGCTGCTGGAACTGGTTCGAGACCGCCCACCACGGGCGCGGGCGGGGCGAGCCCGCATTGCTGGCCGGGGTGACCAGAAAGATCATGAACGACTACGCGGTCGATGGCAGCCGCGTCTTTGTGGCCGGCCTGTCGTCGGGTGGCGCCATGGCCGTCATCCTTGGACGCACCTATCCGGATCTGTTTATGGCCGTGGGCTGCCATTCGGGCCTGGCCCATGGCAGCGCCAGGGACCGCTATGGCGCCATGCTGGCCATGCGCGACGGGGCCGAGCTCGATGCCCTGGCGACCGACGCAGGCCCCAGCGTGCCCATCATCGTTTTCCATGGCGATATGGACTCGACCGTGCACTTGACCAACAGCATCGGCGTGGTGCAGCAATCAATCAGCAGCTACGCCACCCAGGACGGCCCCGCCCGCGGCCAGATCGAACTGCGGCTGGTGGAGGAGTCCGGACACCACCGGGGGCGTTATTTCACGCGTAGCGTCCACGTCGGAAGAGCCGGCAAGGTCGTGGCCGAGCAATGGACCGTGCACGGCACCGGCCATGCATGGTCGGGCGGGCAAGGGCGGGGCAGTTTCACCGATTCGAGCGGTCCGGATGCAAGCCGCGAAATGCTGCGCTTTTTCATCGGGCAGACCTGATACCCCACAGGCAGGCGCCGCTCCTGCCTGTGTGCTTCGCACCACAACAGCAAAATTCCCCACTCACCCAGTACACATGAGGCCGCTGAATGAGGGCCAGGCCGCGCCCCCGGCAGCGGAAAAGCTGCGCGCCTACCAGCAGCACATCGCGCGCGTGGCGGCCGACGCCCAGGTGGAACTGGCCCGCGTGGCCGAGCAGCATGTGCAGGAAACCTCGCGCACCGCGCGTGCCCTGGCTGACGAAGTCGCACGCGCCGCTACCGAAGAAACCGAGCAGAACTTGCGCACGCAGGCAGAGCCGCTGAAGAACTTCCGCAATCCCTTCGAGTTCAATGCCGCCAGCCGCGGCAAGGGCAGCGTTCACGCCAGCGGCAATCTGCAAAACGGTAACCAGAACGCCAGCGGCAGCGTGCAGTTCGAAAATGAAGCCGGCAGCGCCACCTTCCAGGGCAATGTGCAAGGCAGCCAGCCTGCCGCGCAAACGAGCGGCAAGGCCAGCAAGTCGAACCAATAAAAGGCGTCAGCGCTAGCCTTGCTTAGCTGACACGCTCGCTCGTGGCCTCCCTGGTCTGTGGGAGGCCTTTTTTCTACGTCTCGCGCTTGAGCAGCCAGATCGTGCCGGTGCCCGGCCGATACAGGCCGATGTGATTGGGCGTGTTGTTCCCGCTGTAATCGAAGGCGAAGGCCGTATCGGCGGTTGACATCAGGTCGTAGCCACCGATGCCATTGCCCGGATCGCCCTGCGCATACACGGCCTGGAACATGCCGCCGACATTTTTCAGAATCCAGATGGTGCCGGTACCTGGGCGGTAGAGTGCCAGATGGTCGAGCCTGGAGCTGCCGTCGTAATCGAGCGCGAACACGGTATCGCGGTAATAGCGCAGGTCATAACCGCCGATGCCGTTGCCGGGATCGCCTTCGGCATACACCGCGCTGAAACTACCGCCGCTGTTCTTCAAGATCCAGATGGTGCCGGTGCCGGGACGGTACAGCACCAGGTGATCCTGTTTGCCGCTGCCGTCGTAGTCGAAGGCGATGACACGGTCGGCCGGTGAGAGCAAGTCGTAGCCGCCGATCCCGTTGCCGGGGTCGCCCTGCGCATAGACGGCGTGAAAGTGGCCGCCCGAGTTCTTCAGTATCCACAAGGTGCCGGTGCCGGGACGGTACAGCACCAGGTGATCGAGCTTGCCGCTGCCGTCGTAATCGAAGGCCAGCACGCGGTCGGCCGACGAGCGCAGATCGTAGCCGCCGATACCACTGCCGGGATCGCCCTGGGCGTAGACGGCATGGAAAGCCCCGCCGCTGTTCTTCAGGATCCAGATCGTCCCGGTCCCCGGGCGGTACAGCGCCAGGTGGTCCAGTTTTCCGTTGCTGTCGTAATCGAAGGCGAACATGCGGTCGCCGGGCGACAGCAGATCGTAGCCGCCGATGCCACCGCCTGGATCGCCTTGCTGGTACACGGCCGAGAACACGCCGCCATTGTTTTTGAGGATCCAGACCGTTCCGGTGCCCGGCCGGTACAGGACCAGGTGATCCTGCTTGCCGCTGCTGTCGTAGTCGAAGGTGAACACCTGGTCGGCCGGCGACTTGAGGTCATAGCCGCCGATGCCGTCACCGGGATCTCCCACGGCATAGACCGGATCCCATCCCCATGGATAAATCGAGCGGATACCGTCGATGTCGTCCTGCGCCAGGGCGCGGTTGGCGCCGCCGTAGTAGGGGTACATCAGCGCGCCGGCCACGGTCGAGTGGGCCAGCCCGAGGGAGTGGCCGAACTCGTGGGCTGCCACCGTGACCAGGTCGATGCCGCCGGCCGGCACCGGCAGCTCCACCGTCCATAGCTCGTCTTCGTCGAAGTGCGCGTCGCCGGCGATGGCACCGCCGTTGGGCGGCGGATAGAACGCATGCGCCAGTATGCCGTTGTTGCCATCGAAGGGCGCGCCGTCGCCATGGTCGCCCGCCACGAAGCGGATCACGAAATCGGGATTGCCCGCGAGCGGCACTTCGGAAAAGCTCAGCGAGGTGACATTGGCCCACAGGGCAAGCGCGCTGCTGATGGCGCCACGCACCAGTCCCTGATCGAGGTCGGGCGAGAATTCGGCGAAGCCGTAGGTCAGGTTGGTGGTGTTCCAGCGATTGCCTTGCGCGACATATTCCGCGATCCGCGCCGGCGATGGAATGTCTGGAAAGCCGCAGCGCGGCTTGCGCATCTGCGCGATGGTGACGTCATCGAAAACCCCGGTCTCCGGCAGAGCGAACATCTGCTGGTAGCTCTTTAATGCGGCCAGCGTGGCATCGTCGAACACCCCGGGGGCGCCGGTTGGCGCCCGGATCACCGAGCGCACGGCGATGAAGTCTTCCTTGACCGCCGGCAGGCGCAGATAGCCCAGCTGCTGCAGGTGACGCTGGAGCGCTTCGACATCCGCGCCGGTGTGGCCCATCGTCAGTCCGGCGACGGATGGAATTGCATCGTGGTTTGCCATTGGAAGTACCCTCTGAAATGCCGCGCTTCGATCGGAGTAGCCCGGTCAAGCTTAGCAAAGCGAGACTGCGGCAATTTTTTAAATTGGCGGCTGTATGATGCGCGCGACGGATGCGTGGCAATGCGAGCGTCGGCCTGTCGAAACCTCCGGTCCGCGGATGTTCATGCAGGCTGCTGATATGATGAAGATTCCCCCCTTGGTGCATGTCGGCAGGCCTCGGAACCATTCCACGAAAGGACGCCGCATGAGCACTCACCGTTTAGCCAACTTCATCCTTGACCAGATGGAAGCCATCCTTCAGGCATGGGAAGATTTTGCCCGGACCATCGAGCCACCGGCCCTGACGATGGATGACGCCGAGCTGCGCGATCATGCCCGTCAGATGCTGCAGGCCTTTGCCAAGGACCTGGCCCAGCCCCAGTCCGACCAGCAGCGCGAGGAAAAATCGCAAGGGCAGGGGCCGCGCGGGCACCACGACACCGCCGCCGAGGTGCACGCGGAAGCGCGCCTGCGCTCGGGCTATACGGTGGTGCAGCTGGTCTCCGAATACCGCGCCTTGCGCTCTTCTGTGCTGACCTTGTGGGCGGCGTGTCCCGAGCCCGGGCGCGACACCGACATGGCCGATGTGACGCGCTTTAATGAAGCCATCGACCAGGCGCTGGCCGAGTCGGTCGCGCGTTACGAGCAGATGGTGAACCAGTCGCGCAATATGTTCCTGGCGATCCTCGGCCACGATCTACGCAATCCGCTTGGTACCATCGTCACCGGCGCCAGCTTCATCACCCAGGCGGTCGATATCGCCCCCAAGTACGTGCTGGTGGCCAATCGCGTGTTCAACAGTGCCCAGCGCATGAGCAAGCTGATCAGCGACCTGATCGACTTCACCCGCACCCACCTGGGCCAGGGCATCCCGGTCAAGCCGACGCCGGTGAACGTGTCACGGGTGTGCCATGAAGTTGTGAATGAGCTGCGCACCTTTCACCCCGAACAGATGATCGAATGTGTGGCGCCGGATCATGTGGAGGCAAATGTCGACGACGCCCGCCTGGCGCAGGTGCTGTCGAACCTGATCGGTAACGCGATCCAGTATGGCGGGCGGGACACGCCGGTGACCGTGGCCCTCGACACGGCCGGCGGGGACCTTGTCATCAAGGTCAACAACCGCGGGTCCATCATCGCACCGGAAAAGATGAACGGCGTGTTCGATCCGCTGGTGCGCATGGCGTCCAGCGACAGCGGTAACTTTGCCGAGCGTACCAGCCTGGGCATCGGCCTGTTCATTTCGCGCGAGATCATCCAGGCGCACGGCGGCGACATTCACGTGCTGTCCAGCGATAAAGACGGGACTACCTTCACGGTGACGATTCCGCGCCGGCCGCCCGCTGTTTCGTAAGCCGGAAGTTTCTTAAGCTTCAAGCAGAAGCGCCGCTGACAGGCAGCGGCGCAGAGCCTACAGTTTTTCGATTTGCCGGTTGATCGCCGCCCGCGCCCGTTCGCTGCGTTCGCTGTAGCGATCGGTCAGGTAATCGGAACGCCCGCGCATCAGCAAGGTGATTTTGAACAGCTCTTCCATGACGTCGACCACGCGGTCGTAGTACGCGGACGGCCGCATACGGCCAGCCTCGTCGAACTCCTTGTAGGCCATCGGCACCGACGACTGGTTGGGAATCGTGAACATGCGCATCCAGCGTCCCAAGAGGCGCAGCGTATTGACCACATTGAACGACTGCGAGCCGCCGCACACCTGCATCACCGCCAGGGTCCGGCCCTGGCTTGGCCGCATGGCGCCCTGTTCCAGCGGAATCCAGTCGATCTGGTTCTTCATTACCGCCGTGATGGCGCCGTGCCGCTCCGGGCTGCACCACACCTGGCCCTCGGACCACAAGGACAGCGCGCGCAGTTCCACCACTTTCGGATGGTCCTCGGACACGCTGCCGGCCATGGGCAAGTCCATCGGGTCGAAAATCTTCACCTCCGCGCCGAAGTGTTCGAGGATGCGTGCCGCTTCAAAGGTCAGGAAGCGGCTGAACGAGCGCTCCCGCAGCGAGCCGTACAGCAGCAGGATACGCGGCGGGTGCGACAAGTCTTCGCTGGGCGCCAGCTTGTCCAGGCTGGGCATGTCCAGCTGGTCCGGATTGATATTGGGGAGGTCAGGAATACGTTTGCTCATGATTTCCTTTCGGCTGATAAGGGGACCGGTGTATGCAGCCAGGTCAGGATCACGGTGGCCGCGCCGGCGCCCAGCAACTGCGCCAGGATGAATTCCGGGGTGTCCACGGGGCGGATGCCGGCAAACGTGCCGCTCGCACTGCGCGCCAGCGTGACCGCCGGGTTGGCGAACGAGGTCGACGAGGTGAACCAGTACGCCGCCGTGATGTACGCGGCCACGGCAAATGGCGTGATCGACGGGCGGCTGCGCGAGCAGCCGATGATGACGGCGATCAGGCCGAAGGTGGCGACGAACTCGCTCCACCACTGGGCCGGTCCGGTCCGTACGTGCTGCGAGGCGAAGAACAGGGGCTCTCCGAACATGCCGTGCGCGGCCGCCACGCCGGCGAACGCGCCCGTGACCTGGACTGCGATGTAAGGCAGCACTTCAGCCGCCGGCATATTCTTTTGCCAGGCTTCGGACAGCGTCACGACCGGATTGAAGTGGGCGCCGGAAATCGTGCCGAACATCAGGATCAGTGCAAGCAGGCCCGCGCCGGTGGCAATGGCATTGGCCAGCAGGGCGATGGCGACGTTGCCGCCGGCCAGGCGCTCGGCCATGATGCCGGAGCCGACCACGATCGCCAGCAGGAAGGCCGTGCCCAGGCCTTCGGCCACCAGGCGCTTATCCATGCCGAACCCGCTGCCCTTGTGCGTCGATGAGCTGTTCGCCGTCTTCCTTGGCGAATGGGCCGCGCTGCGGCTCGGTCAGGATGTCGAGCACCAGTTCGGACGGACGGCACAGGCGCACCCCGGCCGGGGTGACGACCAGCGGGCGGTTGATCAGGATCGGGTTCGCCACCATGGCGTCCAGCAGTTCCTCATCGGTTTTGGACGGCGCATCCAGGCCCAGTTCGGTGTAGGGTTTTTCTTTCTGGCGAATGGCGTCGCGCACCGTCAGGCCGGCGTCGGCGATGAGGCGGGCGAGGATGGTGCGCTCGGGCGGCTGCTTCAGGTATTCGATGACCAGCGGTTCGATGCCGGCATTGCGGATCAGGGCCAGCGTGTTGCGCGAGGTGCCGCAGGCCGGGTTATGGTAAATGGTGACGGACATGGGGGCTCCTTGCGGATCTATGATGTGATGGGATGAATGGGAATGCATGCCTTGCCGCTGCAGCAGTTCTCGGTAAGGAAGGCGACCAGGCCGTTCATGGTGTCGAACTGCGCCGTGTAGATGATGAAACGGCCGTCCTGGCGCGCCGCGATCAAGTTGGCGTGACTGAGTTCCTTCAGGTGGAAGGACAGCGAAGACGAGGGCATGCCGAGTGCTTCGGCAATCTTGCTCGCAGCCATGCCGCCGTCCGGTCCGGCCTGTACCAGCAGCCGGAAGATGGCCAGGCGCGATTCCTGCGCCAGACCGGCCAGTGCGGTCAGTGCATGTTTAGTATCCATTCGGTGCCTCGGCAATTCTAAGATGGCGTCATTATGACGTAATGAAACGATATTTCCAATAATATCGAATCATTGTGACATCGGAATGACACGAGGCGCGGGATGGCAGCGATGTGGGGGCCGGCTGGTCAATGCCGGAGGCGGCGGGTAGCGTCTTCAACATCTTCCCGGTATGTTCTTCCGGGAAGATGGTTACGGCCGAAAGCAAGCAGCTTGGGCGACGAATTTGCAATCTGCTACATGCAGGGTGTGTCACCCCGTTCATAGCCGAGGGATTCGGCCGTCGCGATGGTAGTCGATTCCGGCAGCCTGAACGACAGCGGCACCAGCGACAGCATGGCCTCGTATTTCACTGGAACGCAGGCGTTGCCGGTGCCCGGGCGGCAAATGCGCGCCCGCACGAAGCGAATACAAGTCGGATCGTTCGGGTCGGCCATGCAGACGTGGCGGTTTTTCCCCGTGCACGACGGAAGCAAATTCTCGGGAATTTCGCGCATGTCCAGGCTGTTGTCGCCGTTACGTACCAGCGCCAGATAGTCGATCCTGACATGCTGGTCCGTCACGGGGCTACCCAGCAGCAGCTTGCCGCTGGCGCTATTGAAAACGGCACGTTTCTTGACCTTGTTCAGTTCGGGTCGATTGCGGTAATCGACCCGCGCCGCCGCGCTGGCGGCGTGCCGCGTCACCTCTTGCAGCGTGTTGATCAGGTACATGGCACGCGCCACTTCCATGACGCCGAACAGCAGCAACAGGAAAATGATCGCCACCAGTGCGAATTCTGGAAGGAATGCGCCCCGTGGCGCATGGGCCGCGCGGCGCGCGGTCCCGAGGAGTTTAGTAGCCTGCATAGCGCATGGTCGCATCAGCGGTAATGGTTATGCCGTAATCACCAAAATTTACGGCGTGGAAAATGTCATCGTGGTATTGCATCCGGATGCGCACGCGCACCGTTTCGGGTATGACGCCGTTGCCATAGCACTCACCGCCATCGCACATCACTTCAACGGTTGGCCTGCCGACTACCTTTACGTTGCTCAGCTCGGCGGCAACAATATCGCGCGCAACATCGGTGGCATGGACCACAAGGGTCGGCGATCTGATTTCGGTCTGCCGCACCGCCGATAGATAGCGGGCCGCGTCCTGGGCCGCCTTCTGGGTAGCGGTGTAGTACCAGAAATAGCGCGCAAAGACGATCGGCACTGTGAGCAGCAAGACCAGGAGCGGAAGGAGGATCGCCAGTTCGATGGTGGCGACGCCACGCTGGGCGCGGCGGCGGATCGATGGTGTTTTCATCACAGCAGCTCCACGTTGCCGCCTAGCGCGGAGGCGGGTATTGCGCCAATGAACTCCGTGCTGATGCTGGTCGCGGTCGCCGGCACGGTCATCAGGAAGCGCCCAACCCCGATCACTGTGCCACTGCTGGCGCTGGTCACCGGGCACTCCAGCAAGGGGATGTTGAGGATGCGGCGGTAGCGTGTCGCGTATTCCTTGTTCGGTTTGCTGGGCGCCTCGAAGTGCACACCGCTGGTGGCCATGTACGGGCTGCCGCCCAGCAGGCCGCCGGGATAGCCGGAGGCCACCAAGCCCGCCTTGTACAACAAAGGCCAGGCGCTGACCGGATAGCTGGGATAGCCCTTCACGGGTTCCGGCTGATCGGCCGAATACGCCGAGAAGGGCACGGCTTTGCCGTGAATCCACAGGGGGCCGAATGCCGCCGGCGTGGTGCCGGCCGGCGGCTGGTCGGCCACGGTCCACAGCTTGTTGTCGGCGCTGAGCGGCTGGGCAACTTGGCCGGCCGGTTTGATCGGCATCCACGGCAGCGCGGTGTTGTATTTGAATGCCTTGATGTTGGCATCCGGCGGCGCACCGCTCGGCGCGCACCAGTTGCTCTCGTATTCATTGAAGCGCGAATTAAACTGTTTGTACATCTTATCGAGCGGGAATGGGCTCTGGAGCGTGACCGGTCCGCCGGTCAGTCCGGGCAGCCACACGGAACCGCCGCAGACAAAACGCGCCATTACTTCCTTTCTAAAGTGGTCCTTGCCGGGTTTGGGCGCCGTGCCCGGCGCGGTCAGTGGATCCATGGCGAAATTCAGGGGCGTGGTGCCGGCGCCGTTCAGCTGCATCAGGTCGTAGCTGACGCCGCGCCGGAACCCGAACTCGATCAGCTCATCGTCCAGTCCGGCCCTGGCCCGGGGGGCCGCCGGTTCCGGCGCCATCGCGCAGATAGCCAGGGGCGTCACGTCGATCGAGCTGCGGCCCGCCATCGCGATGTCGCTCACGGTCATCTGGGAGATTTTGTCAGGCATCGCTTTCATAAAGACGGTGTCGATGGTGCCACCGTTCAGCACGCTCGTGTCGACCCTGACGTAATAGACCTGATTGGGCGTCGCCCTGGCGCTGCCGGCGTCAATCCAGCTTGACGACGGCGGCGGCGTGCTCGAAAAGCGCAGCGCGCTGGCGTTCCAGCTCACGGCGCTTTTGTTATAGCTGAGGCGGAAGGTGGCGGCCGTGGCGTCGGCCGCCTGAAGCGCAGCATCGATGCCCGCGGCGGTGCCGTTGAGCTGCTTCGCGGCCGCCAATGCGGTCGCCCGGGCCAGCCCGTGCAGCTCGGCCTTGCGGTTATATGCCCGCGACAGGTCCAGCGCCATGCCCAGCAGGGCGACGATCAGCACCAGTGAAAACGACGTCATGATGGCGACCGCGCCACGCTGGCGGCGGGCCGATGGGCAGCGCTGTACGGCAGGCGCTGAACGTTGCGGACAGATCTGAATCATGCGCTTTCCTCCGGTCCCAAGCAGCTGAACGACAGCTGTTGAGTCCGATTCTAGCGATGCACTTTGGATAGCCGATTGACGCAACACAACGACAAATCCCGCGCGATAGATAATTCCTATGAGAATTAATTGCCTGAACGCAAGGACACGAAGTCGATATGTTGCTGCATCGCAATGCGGGCCTGTTCGGCATCGCCCCGGCAAATCGCTTCGGCAATGGTCCGGTGCTGGGCCAGCAATTCGTCGGCCAGGCCGCCATGCAGGGCGCGCAAGCTGTTGCCACTTTGCGTGATGTGCTCGCGCAGCATGATGATCACGCTGTTGTGCAAGTGCAGGAACATGCTGTTGTGCGAAGCCAGCGCGATCGCCTCGTGCAGGCGGGTATCGGCCGCCGCCTCGGCGTGCTGGTCGTTGGCGCGCCGTGCCTGTTCCAGCGCGGCCAGCTCGCTCATGATGCGTGCCCGGTCGGCATCGTCGGCGCGCTGGGCGGCAAAGAAGGCGGTGGCGCCCTCCAGCACATGGCGAAATTCCAGCACGTCGTCGCGCACCGCCGGATGGTCGGCCACCAGCTGGCGCCAGGGCGACACCACGCCGGTGCGCAACTGGTCGGTGACAAACACCCCGGCCCCCGGGCGGATGCGCAGCAGGCCGCGCGCCGCCATGCGCTGCAAGGCTTCGCGGATGGTATTGCGCGACACCCCGAACTGCTCGGCCAGGGCGCGCTCGGCCGGCATGCGCGCGTTGGCCGCGTAGCTGCCGTCCAGCAGCGCCATTTCCAGCTCGCGCATGATGGTTTCGGTGCGCCCGCCGCTTTCGCTTCTGTTCATATGCTTGAATTGGTCCAACCAATTTGCCAAGGCTGCAGTATCCGGCAATCATGGCACTTAGCGCAAGCCTGCGCCCAGGAGCGAGACATGAAACAACGGCAGTACCCGGCACCAGCCACCGACGTCTATTTTTTTGGCACTTGCGTGATCGACCTGTTCATGCCCGGCGCCGGCCTCGACGCCGTGCGCCTGCTTGAGCGCGAAGGCATCAAGGTGCACTATCCGCGCGGGCAGAGCTGCTGCGGCCAGCCCGCTTACAGCAGCGGCAATCCGGAACAGGCGCGCGCCGTGGCCCAGGCCCAGATCGGCCTGTTCCCCAATCCCTGGCCGGTGATTGTGCCATCGGGCTCCTGCGGCGGCATGATGCGCCACCACTGGCCCAAGCTGTTCGACGGCGACGCCGCCGCCACCGCCAAGGCGGATGAACTAAGCGAGCGCATTTTCGAACTGAGCGAATACCTGCTGCGCGTGCTGCATGTGCAGTACCCGGCCCAGGCGCAGGAAGATGAGCGCGTGGTCCTGCACACCTCCTGCGGCGCGCGCCGCGAAATGGGCACGCGCGTGCACGGCGTCGAACTGCTCGACAATCTGCCCGGCGTGGAACGGGTCGAGCATGTGCGCGAATCCGAATGCTGCGGCTTTGGCGGCACCTTCTGCCTCAAGCACGCGGACATTTCCGGCGCCATGGTCAAGGACAAGATCGCCTCGGCCACCGGCACCGGCTGCAAGCGGCTGGTGTCGGCCGACTGCGGCTGCCTGCTCAATATCGGGCACGCCGCCAAAGGGCAGGGCGCGCCGCTCGAAGTCGAACACCTGGCCAGCTTCCTGTGGCGCCGCGCCAATGGCCTGGCCAAAGCCGAAGGAGGCCAGCCATGACCGCCATGAGCGCACGCGAACGCATGCTGGGTAAGCTGCGGTCAGCCGTCAAAGAGGCCGCGATGCCGGCGCGTGAAGACATCGACGCGCGCATCGCCGCGCACTACCAGCCGCGTCTCGACTTGCAAACCGGGGAAGAGCGCGTGCAAGCCATGGTCACGGCCATGACCGCGGTGCGCGCCGACGTCTGGTGTGCACGGGCCGATGAATGGCCGGCCCAGCTGGCTGCGAAACTGGCGGAGCAGGGCGTCAAACGTTTGCTGATCGACCCCGAACTGCCGGAAGCGCAGGCGCTGGCGCCGATGCTGCCGGCGACCATCGGCACGCTCGCTTACGAGCAGCCTATCCAGGCCTGGAAGAACGAACTGTTCGACAACGTGGACGCCGGTTTTACCGTGGCGCGCTCCGGCATTGCCGCCACCGGCACCCTGATCCTGGTACCCGACCACGGCAGCCCGCGCACCGTCTCGCTGGCGCCGCCGCTGCACGTGGCGCTGGTCTACGCCAGCAGCCTGCACGCCGACATGTACAGCGCGATACGCGCCGAAGGCTGGGCAAATGGCATGCCGAGTAACCTGGTGATGGCCTCCGGCCCTTCCAAGACTTCCGACATCCAGCAGACCCTGGCCTATGGAGCGCACGGCCCGCGCTGGATGTGGGTGATCATCGTGATGGACCTGGCCGACAAGGAAGCCGCATGAACAGCGCACCACTCAAATTCGTCCCCAGCGCCGATTTCCGCGCACGCGCCCACGCCGCGCTGGAAGACCCCAAGCTGCGAGCCAGCTTCCGCGGCGCCATGGACTTCCTGCAGAATAAACGCACGGTGCAGTTCCCGGACGGCGAAGAACTCGAACACCTGCGCGACCTGGGCGAAGCGATCCGCCAGCACGCGCTGGCCAATCTGCCCGACCTGCTGGTGCAGCTCGAACAGAGCATGAGCGCCGCCGGCGTGGTGGTGCACTGGGCGGAAACGGCCGACCAGGCTAACGAGATCATCCACCAGATCGCCGTCAAGGCCAATGCCCGCAACATCATCAAGGGCAAGTCGATGGCCAGTGAAGAGATCGAGCTCAATCACTACATGGAAGAACGCGGCCTGCGCTGCATCGAGTCCGACATGGGCGAGTACATCGTGCAGATGGCGGGCGAGAAGCCCTCGCACATCGTCATGCCGGCGATTCACAAGACCAAGAAGGACATCGGCGAACTGTTCGCCGATAACATCCCCGGCGCCACCTTCACCGAAGACGTGGACACGCTGATCCAGACTGGCCGGCGCGCCATGCGCCAGGAATTCGTCAACGCCGACATCGGCCTGTCGGGCGTGAATTTCGCTGCCGCCGATACCGGCACCCTGTGGCTGGTGGAGAACGAAGGCAATGGCCGCCTGTCGACCACGGTGCCGGACATTCACATCGCCATCATGGGCATGGAAAAGGTGGTCGCCAGCATCGAGCACATCGTCCCGCTGGCCAGCCTGCTGACCCGTTCGGCCACCGGCCAGCCGATCACCACCTACTTCAACCTGATCTCCGGCCCGCGCCGCGGCGATGAGCTGGACGGTCCGCGCGAAATGCACCTGGTCCTGCTCGACAACGGCCGCACCCAGGCTTACGCCGACGAGCAGCTGCGCTCGACCCTGCAGTGCATCCGCTGCGGCGCCTGCATGAACCACTGCCCGGTGTACGCGCGCATCGGCGGTCACGCTTACGGCACCACCTATCCTGGCCCGATCGGCAAGATCATCTCGCCGCACTTGCTGGGACTGGACGCCACCGCCGACCTGGCCACGGCGTCGAGCCTGTGCGGCGCCTGCGGCGAAGTGTGCCCGGTGAAGATTCCCATTCCGGCGCTGCTGGTGCGCCTGCGTACGGAAGCGAACCGCAATCCGCATGAACAGGTGGACCATCCGCTGCGCGGGCAGGGCGCCAAGTTCAGCCGCATGGACAAGCTGGTGTGGCGCTTCTGGAGCGGCGCGTTTGCGCGGCCGGCGGTGTACCGCCTGTTCCGCTGGGCCGCCACGCGCCTGCGCGTGCTCTCGCCCAAAACGCAGTTGGGCTGGACCCAGCACCGCGCGCCGCTGGTGCCGGCCAGGCGCAGCCTGGCCGACCTGATGGAGGAGCGGGATCAGGCCAGGTAGGCCGCCGGCCAGTTGGCTTTGACGGGACCACAGGGCTAGATCGACTATCCGGCGCTGGAAGTTGCCGCCTAGGACGGCACCGCGGCGGCACAACACCCCCTCGCATTAGATTTGCGCTAATATTGCGGGTTCCGAGGGGGACACGTTGAGCCGCACCATGAAGACCCAACTATTGCAAGACATCGACGAGAGTCACTCCTATCCAGGATCGGCGCCGAATCCGCCACGTCCGGCGCCGGCGGCCGACGCTGTTCCACCGCCGGCACCGCCAGTACAAGCGCCGCCTGAGCCCAAGCCTGTGGCAAAGGACGCCGCGCATGTATGGCGCCGGCCCGAACCTGAACCGGTGCCTGAACCCGCGCCGCCACCGCCATCGCCGCCCGAGACGCCGCGCGCCGCTGCGCCCCGTCCAACGCTGGACCAGCCGGATTTCATTCCCGACCAGGGGCCAGGTAAGGATGCCCATTGGGTTGACCGCTGGGGCCGTCAAGTCGGGACGCTGACCGCTTGCGCCATCGGCGCCATGCTGCTGGCCGGGATAGGCTATTGGTATCACCGCGAAAGCAAGATTGACGACACCATGGCGATCGTGGCCACCAGTTCGGCCTCGGTGCGTTCGACCGTGCCGGCGCCCGCCGCTGTCGTGCCGAGCGCGCCTGCGGCCACCGAAGCCCCGCTGCCGCCGATGGTCCTGCTGGAACAGCCGGCAGCCGCTCCCGCACCCGCTCCGGTCGTAGCCAAGATGGAACCCGATCCCGTCAAGCCCGAGCCTGTGGCCGACAAGCCGAAACGCCAGCCGGTCAAAACACCGGCCCCGGTCCTCGCCAAGGCCGAACCGGTGAAAGAGCCTGAGCGGCCAGCCAAACCAAGACCCAAGCCGGCCCTGCCGCCGGCGCCGAAAATGACCCCGGCCCAGATCGCCGCCGAAACGCTGAAGCAGTGCAGGGCGGCCGGCTATCACGCCGAACGCTGCCTCGAACGGGGCTGTGTGCTCACCAAATATGGGCTGGCCTGCAAGGGGTAAGCCTGCAATGCAAAAAAACCGGAGCCGCGCGCTCCGGTTTTTTTTGATATCGCTTTCGCGGAAACCGCAGAGATACCGTAGGAATTTGTTGCACCGATGATTCTATTCAATCAACAACTTCTACGTGGGCACGTATTTCACCAGCGAGCCGGACACCTTGAACCTGGTGCGCTACATCCTGCGCAGTCCAATCACCGCGCTGCCGAACGGCCCGGTCCCATCCGGCCTCCGCAACAACACACCCTCGCGAAAGCGAGGGTGATGAAGACAGTGCCACTTAGTCGCGAATTTCGAGCGCGCGGTTCAGGCTCAGTGCGGCCAGCGAACCGACCGCGCCGGACAGCAGGTACAAGCTCACATAGGCCAGGCCGAAGTGGGCCGACAGGCCCAGCGCCACCAGCGGCGCAAAGCCGGCACCGACCAGCCAGGCCAGATCCGAGGTCAGGGCAGCGCCGGTGTAGCGGTACTTGGCCTGGAAGTTGGCCGTCACGGCACCAGCGGCCTGGCCATACGACAGGCCCAGCAGCATGAAGCCGACCAGGATGAACACGTTCTCGCCCAGTTCGCCGCTGCTCATCAGCATCGGCACGAAGCCCGAGAACACCGCGATCATGATCGCCAGGGAGCCGAGCGTGGTGCGGCGCCCGAAGCGGTCCGCCACCAGGCCGGAAAGCACGATGCCGATCGCGGCAAGGCCGGCGCCGACCATCTGCAGCACCAGGAACTCGCTGATCGAGCGCTCCGAATACAGCTGAATCCACGACAGCGGGAACACCGTCACCAGGTGGAACAAGGCGTAGCTGGCCAGTGCGGCAAGTGCGCCGATCAGCACATTGGAGCCTTGCGAGCGGGTCATCTCGACGACGTTGGTCGGTTCGAGTTCGCGCTCGTCCAGCAGGCGGGAATATTCAGGCGTGGACACCAGGCGCAGGCGGGCAAACAGGGCCACCACGTTGATGGCGAAAGCCGCATAGAACGGGTAGCGCCAGCCCCAGGTCAGGAAGTCTTCGGACGACAGGGCCGACAGCAGGTAAGAGAACAGGCCGGCGGCGATGATAAAGCCGGTCGGCGCGCCTAGCTGCCCGAGCATGGCGTACCAGCCGCGGCGTTTCTGCGGCGCGTTCAGTGCCAGCAGCGAAGGCAGGCCGTCCCACGATCCGCCCAGCGCGATCCCTTGCCCGACACGCAACAATGCTAGAAAGACCACAGCGGCGGTGCCCAGTTCGGCGTACGAGGGCAGGAAGGCCATGCCGACCGTGGAAATACCCAGCAGGAACAGGGCCACCGTCAGCTTGGCTTCGCGCCCGAAGCGCTCCTGCAGCCACATGAAGGCCACCGTGCCGAAGGGGCGCGCGACGAAAGCGAGCGCGAACACGGCAAACGCGGCCAGGGTGCCGTTGAGCGGGGTTTGATGGGGGAAGAAGACCGACGGGAACACCAGCACGGAAGCGATGGCGTACACGAAGAAGTCGAAATATTCGGAAGCCCGCCCGATCACGACGCCGATGGCGATTTCGCCGGGCGCGATGTGGGTGTTGCGGGAGTTGATGTTGCGCGCCCCGGGGTTGGAACGTGGAGCGGAGGTGTTACCAAGGCCGTCGATAGTGGTCGTATTTGACATGGTTCTACTCGTCTTACTGGTATTCAAACTCTAGAAAAGCGCTGCCCTGGGACAAAGTGTCCAATGTTCAGCGCCGGCCGTCGAAAGTACAGTAGCACAATCTGTCATAGTCTGTAGAAAAAAACACTACATGAGAAACATCACTTTACGCAGAACCCTGGGTCTTGCTTCCCTGTTATTGCTGTCTGGTTGCAATACGGTGGTCATGAATCCCTCCGGTGACATTGCCTCCCAGCAGGCGCGCCTGATCGTCATTTCGACCGCGCTGATGCTGTTGATTATTATCCCGGTGATCGCCCTGACCATCCTGTTCGCCTGGCGCTACCGCAAGGGCAACACGACCGCCAAGTACGAGCCGGACTGGGATCACTCGACCCAGCTCGAACTGGTGATCTGGGGCGCGCCGCTGCTGATCATCATCGTGCTGGGCCTGATCACCTGGGTCAGTACCCACCTGCTGGACCCATATCGTCCGCTTTCGCGGCTGGACGAAAACCGTCCGCTGGCCGCCACGGTCAAGCCGCTCGAAGTGCAGGTGGTGGCGCTGGACTGGAAGTGGCTGTTCATCTATCCGGAGCAGGGCATCGCCACCGTCAATGAACTGGTGACCCCGGTCGATGTGCCGATCCGCTTCAAGATCAGCGCCTCGACCGTCATGAATTCCTTCTACATCCCCGCGCTGGCCGGCCAGATCTACGCCATGCCGGGCATGGAGACCACCCTGCACGCGGTGATCAACAAGCCAGGCCAGTACGAGGGCTTCTCGTCCAACTTCAGCGGCGAGGGCTTTTCGCACATGCGCTTCAAGTACCACGGCGTGGCCCAGGCCGACTTCGACAAGTGGGTCGCCACCACCAAAGCCGCCGGCGGCACCCTCGACCGGGCGCGCTACCTGACGCTCGAAAAGCCGAGCGAAAAGCATCCGGTCGAGCGCTACGGCGTGGCTGAAGCGGGCCTGTTCAAGGCGATCGTGAACCGCTGCGTCGGCCCCGGCACGGTGTGCATGGACCAGATGATGGCCCAGGACGCCGCCCGCGCCGCCCAAGGCCTGCACGGCGCCAAAGCGCTGACGGCCAAGCAGGAAGAAGAAATCTGCACCACGCCAGAAGCCAAGCAACTTATTTCGATGACGAGCCAACATGCTAGAAAATATTGATTTGATGCGGCTGATGTTCGGCCGCCTGAGCTGGAACGCGATTCCGCTCCATGAGCCGATCCTGATCGCCACCTTCGCCATGGTGGTGCTGGGCGGCCTGGCCATCGTCGGCGCCATCACCAAGATGGGCTGGTGGGGTACCCTGTGGCGCGACTGGATCTGTTCGATCGACCACAAGAAGATCGGCATCATGTACATGATCCTCGGCCTGGTGATGCTGCTGCGCGGCTTTGCCGACGCGCTGATGATGCGCGCCCAGCAGGCCATCGCCTTCGGCGACCAGGCCGGCTTCCTGCCGCCGCACCACTACGACCAGATCTTTACCGCCCACGGCGTGATCATGATCTTCTTCGTGGCGATGCCGCTGGTGACGGGCCTGATGAACTACGTGGTGCCGCTGCAGATCGGCGCGCGCGACGTGGCTTTCCCCTTCCTGAACAACTTCAGCTTCTGGATGACGACCTTTGGCGCCGGCCTGACCATGGTCTCGCTGTTCGTCGGCGAATTCGCCCGCACCGGCTGGCTGGCGTACCCGCCGCTGTCCGGCATCCTGGCCAGCCCGGACGTGGGGGTGGACTACTACATCTGGTCCCTGCAGATCGCCGGGGTCGGCACCTTGCTGTCCGGGGTGAACCTGCTCGTCACCATCATCAAGATGCGCGCACCCGGCATGCACCTGATGAAGATGCCGGTCTTTACCTGGACCTCGCTGTGCACCAACGTGCTGATCGTCGCCGCCTTCCCGGTCTTGACTGCCGTGCTGGGCATGCTGACCCTCGACCGTATGTTCCACACCAACTTCTTCACCAATGAGTTGGGCGGTAACTCGATGATGTACGTGAACCTGATCTGGATCTGGGGCCACCCCGAGGTCTACATCCTGATCCTGCCGCTGTTCGGCGTGTTCTCGGAAGTGGTTTCGACCTTCTCCAGCAAGCGCCTGTTCGGCTACACCTCGATGGTGTACGCGACCGTCGTGATCACCATCCTGTCCTACCTGGTGTGGCTGCACCACTTCTTCACCATGGGTTCGGGGGCGAGCGTGAACTCCTTCTTCGGCATCACGACCATGATCATCTCGATCCCGACGGGCGCCAAGATCTTCAACTGGCTGTTTACCATGTACCGCGGCCGCATCCGCTTTGAATTGCCGATGATGTGGACGATCGCCTTCATGATCACCTTCGTCATCGGCGGCATGACCGGCGTGCTGCTGGCCGTGCCGGCGGCTGACTTCGTGCTGCACAACAGCTTGTTCCTGATCGCCCACTTCCACAACGTGATCATCGGCGGCGTGCTGTTTGGCCTGTTCGCCGGCATCAACTACTGGTATCCAAAGGCTTTCGGCTACAAGCTCGAGACCTATTGGGGCAAGTGGTCGTTCTGGCTGTGGGTGATCGGCTTCTACCTGGCCTTCATGCCGCTGTACGTGCTCGGCCTGATGGGCGTGACCCGCCGCATGAGCCACTTCGGCGACATGTCGCTGCAGATCTGGTTCCAGGTCGCCGCCTTCGGCGCCGTGCTGATCGCGCTGGGCATCGCCGCGATGATCATGCAGTTCCTGATGAGCTACCTGAAGCGCGACCAGCTGCGCGACTTCACCGGCGACCCGTGGGATGGTCGTACGCTGGAGTGGTCGACCTCGTCGCCACCGCCGGACTACAATTTCGCCTTCACCCCGGTCGTGTACGACAACGACACCTGGGCCGACATGAAGCGCAACCAGTACGCGCGTCCGCTCAAGGGCTTTGTCGACATCCATATGCCGAAGAACACCGCGGCCGGCTTCATCATCGCCTTGCTGTCCTTCGTGATGGGCTTCTTCGTGATCTGGCAAATGTGGCTGCCGGCGGTGGCCGCCTTCGTGGCGATGATGATCGCCATCATCGTGCACACCTTCAACTACAAGCGCGACTACTACATCAAAGCCGATGAAGTGATCCGCGTCGAAGACCAGCGCACCCGTGTGCTCGCCACGCTGTAAGACGAACTGGATACAAACACCATGTCCGATATCACCATGACTCAAGGCGCCGACCTCGGCGCCGACCCAAGCGCCCGCTACTACGTGAGCGAGCACCATCCGGAAAACGGCACCTTGCTCGGTTTCTGGATTTACCTGATGAGCGATTGCCTGATCTTCGCCTGCCTGTTCGCGACCTATGCCGTTTTGGGCCGCAACTACGCCGGCGGTCCGGGCGGCGCCGAACTGTTCGACCTGAAGCTGGTGGCGATCAACACCGCCTTCCTGCTGCTGTCGTCGATCACCTACGGCTTCGCCATGCTGGAATCGCAGAAGAAGAAACTGCGCGCCACCCTGGCCTGGCTGGGCGTCACCGGCCTGTTCGGCGCAGCCTTCCTGGCGCTGGAAATGTACGAGTTCGTGCACCTGATTCACGAAGGCGCGGGCCCGCAGCGCAGCGGCTTTTTGACCTCGTTCTTCGCGCTGGTCGGGACCCACGGCCTGCACGTCTTCTTCGGCACGATCTGGCTGATCGTCTTGATGGTCCAGCTCGGGAAACATGGCTTGACCCGTGAAAATGGCCGCCGCATGATGTGCCTGTCGATGTTCTGGCACTTCCTGGATGTGATCTGGATCGGCGTCTTTACCTTTGTCTACCTGATGGGAGTGATGCCATGAGCGATCACCACGCACACGAGCACGCACACGACGACAATCACGCCGACCACGGCAGCGTCAAGAGCTACCTGATCGGCTTCCTGCTGTCGGTGGTCCTGACCGCTGTGCCGTTCTGGCTGGTGATGGACAACCCGCTCGAGAATTCGCGCACCACCGGCTTTCTGATCATGGGCTTTGCCGCCGTCCAGGTGGTGGTGCACATGATCTACTTCCTGCACATGAACGCCAAGGCGGAAGGCGGCTGGTCGATGCTGGCGCTGCTGTTCACCGTGATGGTGCTGGTGATCATGCTGGCCGGTTCGGTCTGGGTCATGTACCACCTCAACACCAATATGATGCCGGCCATGGACCATGGCGCGCATCAGATGTCCACGATGCCATGACATCCCCGGCGCGGCGGTTCGCACTGACGCTTCTTGCGCTGGTGCTGTTTGCCGGTTTTACCGCGCTGGGAAGCTGGCAGGTGGCGCGCCTGGAATGGAAGACGGCTCTGATCGAACGGGTCAACCAGCGTGTGCACCAGACAGCCGTTGAAGCACCCGGCCCGCGGCAGTGGGCCGGCGTTGCGGCGGCAAGTCACGAATACCTCCACGTCCGCCTGTCGGGCACGTATCTCCTCGACCTGAGCACGCCGGTGCAGGCGGTGACTGAACTGGGTCCCGGCTTCTGGGTGCTGACGCCTTTGCGCCGCGACGACGGCAGCTTCGTGCTGGTCAATCGCGGCTACGTCCCCAAGTTCGTCCCGGAAAGCGGTGAAAAGGCGGTGGCGATCACCGGACTGCTGCGCATCAGCGAGCCGGGCGGAGCGTTCTTGCGCGATAACGACCCGGCGGGCGGGCGCTGGTATTCGCGCGACGTGCAGGCGATTGCCGCCGCCAAGGGCCTCACGAATGTCGCTCCGTACTTCGTCGACGCCAAGGCCGGCCCGGATAAAGCCGGCCCGGTCGGCGGCCTGACGGTGATTGCCTTTCACAACAATCACCTCGTCTACGCCCTGACTTGGTATGCTCTCGCTGCGATGGTGGCTGGCGCGTACATTTGGATACGGCGGGGACGGGAATGCAAGACACAAGCGAAACGGGATCAATGCAAGGATTAGCAACACTCCTGGGCGGCAACGTCGGCAATGCTGCCGGCCATAAAAACATGATGCACCTGATCCAGCTGCGCTGGATCGCCGTGATCGGCCAGGTCAGCACGATTGCCGTGGTCAGGATGGCCTTCGGGGTCGAATTGCCGGTCGTCTACATGCTGGAAGTGCTGGCCTGCCTGATCGCCTTCAATCTGGCCAGCCACCTGCGCTGGCACGAGCGGCGCGCCGTCACCAATAATCAGCTGTTTCTTGCCTTGCTGGTCGACGTGGTCAGTTTGACGGCCCAGCTGCACCTGTCCGGCGGCATTACCAATCCCTTTGTTTTCCTGTACCTGCTGCAGGTGATTTTGTCCTCGGTACTGCTGGAAGTCTGGTCGACCTGGTCGATCGTGGCCATTACCAGCGTCTGCCTGGCCGGGCTGGCGCTGTTCTCGCCGCCGCTGCCGCTGCCGCTGGACTACCGCCAGGGCATCTTCAGCCTGTATGTGCAGGGCATGCTGATCTGTTTTATTCTCAACGCCGCGCTGCTGGTGATTTTTATCACCCGCATCAACGCCAACCTGCGCGCCGGCGCCGAGGAAGTGGCCAACCTGCGCCAGCGCGCCGTCGAGAAGGAACACATCGTGCGCATGGGCCTCTTGGCATCCGGCGCCGCCCACGAGCTGGGCACGCCGCTGGCGACACTATCGGTTATCCTCGGCGACTGGAAGCACATGCCCATTGTTGCCGCCAATCCCGACATGCTGGAAGAGATCGAAGAAATGCAAATCCAGCTCAAGCGCTGCAAATCCATCGTCAGCGGCATTTTGCTGTCGGCTGGCGAAGTGCGGGGCGAATCGTCCGCGCGCACGACCATCAAGTCGTTCCTCGACGAGCTGGTTTTCGAGTGGCGCGCCACCCGGCCGGTATCCTCGCTCGCCTACGCCAACCGCATCGAGCAAGACGTGCCGGTGGTCTTCGACACCGCCCTGAAACAAATGATCGGCAACATACTCGACAATGCCGCCGAAGCCTCGCCCGAGTGGCTGAGCCTGGAAGCCGAGCGCAAGGGCGACATATTGACGCTGACGGTCACCGACGCCGGCAAGGGTTTCGACGCCGCTACATTGGCCGAGTTCGGCAAGCCTTATAACTCCAGCAAAGGCCGTCCCGGTGGTGGGCTCGGCCTGTTTTTGAGCGTGAACGTGGCGCGCACTTTAGGTGGTACTGTCAGTGCGCGCAACCGGCCGGAGGGCGGGGCGGTGGTGCAGATCACTTTGCCCTTGCCCGCCCTGATGGTGGAGAAGGAGGACGCCCATGTCTGAACGCCTGTTGCTGATCATCGAAGACGACGAAGCGCTGGCGCGCACCTTGGGGCGCTCCTTCGAGCGGCGCGGCTACAAGGTGCTGATGGCGCAGAATCAGGAAGAAGCGGCGGCTGTGCTGGAAGAGCATACGCCCGGTTACGCCGTGGTCGACCTCAAGCTCAAAGGCAACGCTTCGGGTCTGAATTGCGTGCAGATGCTGCACCAGCACGATCCCGAGATGCTGATTGTCGTGCTGACCGGTTTCGCCAGCATCAACACCGCGGTCGAAGCGATCAAGCTCGGCGCCTGCCAATACTTGGCCAAGCCATCGAACACGGACGACATCGAAGCCGCCTTCGGCCACGTGGCCGGGCAGGGCGAGGTGGAAGTGACCAACCGGGTCAGCTCGGTCAAGACGCTGGAGTGGGAACATATCCACGCGGTGCTTGCGGAGACCGATTTCAATATTTCCGAAGCGGCACGCCGGCTCGGCATGCACCGCCGCACGCTCGCGCGCAAGCTCGAAAAGCAGCGCGTTAAGTAAACAATCTAAAACATTAGACCTAAAATCGGGACAGACCGGTCTGTCCCGATTTTAGGTGCTGAAAGAAGCGTCAGGCCGCCAGCCAGACGTCGAAGCTGGTCTGGCCCTGGCCGGTGGGGGCCAGGCGGTAGGCGAAGCCGTGCCGGTTCAGTACTTCGCGCACGAACAGCAGGCCGATGCCCTGGCCGCCTTTCTTGGTGGTGAAGAAGGGCGTGAACAGCTGGTGCGCCGGCACCTGGCCCAGCAGGTTGCCGCTGTCGATCACCGACAGGTGCGCCCCCTTAGCTTCCCGCGCCAGCGCGAACTCGATCCGCCTGTCGCCTGCGGCGCCGGTTTCCACCGCTTCCATCGCGTTCTTCACCACGTTCAGCAGCGCCTGTTCCATCAGATGGCGGTCCATCGGCATGGCGGCGACATCGTCGCAACGCTGCCAGCCGATGTGGATGCCTCGGCTGCGGCAGGGCTCGCGGTAAAGGTAGAGGATGTCGTCCATGATGTCGCGCACGGCGATGGGACGCAGCTCCGGCGCCGGCATCTTGACCACGCGCGTGAAGCGCTCGATGAATTCGCCAAGGCTGGCATTGCGGCGCTGGACGGCGACGATGGCGGTGCTGAAGTCTTCGCTGTCGGGCTCGGCCAGCTGGCCGCGGTAGTACAGCAGCGAGTCCAGCACCGAGCCGGTGGCGGCGACGGTGTTGTTGACCTCGTGCGCGAGCACGCGGATCAGCTTGTCGTAGGTGGCTTTTTCCGAGCTTTCCAGTTCCTCGGTCAGCTCTTCGACCAGCAGGAAGTGGCGCGCGAAGCCGCGATCATAGAACTGGCCGCGCTGGCCCCGGTAGCGGCGGCCCTCGGCATCAAGCAGCATGCGGCTCTCGCCCAAGGGCAGGGCGTCGAGCTGGGCCAGCAGGCTCACGCCGGCCTGGTCCGGCCGGCAGTCGGCCAGTGCTTTGCCCTTGGCGTCGCCCAGCCCGGGCAGCGCCTGGGCGCTGGCGTTGAGCAAGCTGATGCGGCCATCGAAGTCGAATACGATGACGGCGCTGGGCGTGGCTTCCAGCAGGCGGTCGAGGAAACCTTTCTGTTCGCCGATCTCCAGCCGCTCCCGGTACAGCGCGCCCAGCATGGTGTTGAACAGCTGCACCAGCTCATTGAGTTCGGCGTCGCCGCTGGGCTGCAGGCGCGCCGCGTAGTGCTGGTCTTGCAGCAGGTCGTGGAAGTGGCGCGTGTAGCCCAGCGGCTCGAGCGCGCGGCGGATCAGGCGCAGGCCCATCCACAGGCTAAGCGCGACCACCAGTTCCAACGCCAGCATCAGGCCCGGCGAACTGCGAAACAGCAGCACAGTAATGCCTAGAAATAGCAGGTGGGCCGCGATCAGGTAGGCGTACACGCGCCTCTTCAGGCTCATGATAATGTCTCGTCCGGGGCGCCGCCAAGGCCATGCCGTTCGAGGCGGCGGTACAGCGCGGTGCGGGAGAGTCCCAGCGCCTTGGCGACGCGCGTGATATTGCCCTGGTGTTCTTCCAGCGCGTGCTCGATCATGTGGCGTTCGACCTGTTCCAGGGTCATGCCGTGGACGCCGAGGCGCCCGCCGAGCGCGCCTTGGTCGTGCTGCTCGGCCGCGACGAAATCGGCCTGGCGCAATTCATTCCCGCCCACCAGCAGCAGGGTGCGCTCCAGCGTCTGCTTGAGCTGGCGGATATTGCCCGGCCACGGCTGCGCGCTGAGCCACTCCAGGGCCTGCGGCGCGATGATGGCCGGTGCCAAGCCGTAGCCGGCCGACACCTCGCCGATGATGTGGCGCGCCAGCAGCGCAATGTCGCTGCGCCGCTCGCGCAGCGGTGGCAGGCGTATGGTGATCAGGTTGAGGCGATAGAACAGGTCTTCGCGGAACTCGCCGCCGGCCACCAGCGCGGCCAGCTCGCGGTTGGTGGCCGAGACCACGCGAAAATCGGCGCGCTCGGTGCGGCTGGCGCCAACCGGCTGGTAGCTCTGGTCCTGCAGCACGCGCAGCAGCTTGACCTGGTCGGAACGATTCAGCTCGCCGATCTCGTCGAGGAACAGCGTGCCCTCGTGCGCGCAGGCGACGTGGCCTTTGCGGTCGGTCTTGGCATCGGTGAAGGCGCCGCGCACGTGGCCGAACATCTCGCTCTCGAATAGCGAGGGCGTGATGGCGCCCATGTTGATCTTGACGATGGCGCCGGCCGCGCGCGGGCTGTTGCGGTGGATGGCGTCGGCGATCAGTTCCTTGCCGCAGCCGCTCTCGCCGAGGATCAGCACCGGCGCGCGCGTGGCCGCCACCTGGCCGATGGTCGCCAGCACCTTGAGCAGGCGCGGATGCTCGCCGACGATGCCGCGGAAATCGAACTGGGCATCGAGCGCCTGGCGCGACAGGCGGGCGCTCGATGCCGGCCCGGCCGTCTCCAGCGTGGCGCGGATCAGCGCCGCCAGCTGGATGTTGTCCCAGGGCTTGGTGAAGAAGTTGGCGGCGCCGGCCTGCACGCCGCGCACCGCCAGCGCGATCGACCCCCAGGCCGTCATCAGCAGCACCGGCAGGGCGGGGCGGGCCTGCTTGATGTCGGCCAGCAGGCGCAAGCCTTCCTCGCCGCTGGTGTGCAGCGAAAAATTCATGTCCTGCAGGACCAGGTCGACCGCCTGCTGCGCCAGCAGCGCCAGGGCCTGGTCCGGACCGTCGCAGCACAGCGGTTCGAAGCCGGATTGCTTGAGCAGCAGGGCCAGCGACACCTGGACCGCGCTGTCGTCGTCGACGACCAGGATGCGAAGTTTACGCGGTGATTCCATTGATTCAGTCAGGCCTATTCATAGTGCAGCGCTTGCGTCGGGCTCAGGCGAGCCGCGCGCCAGGCGGGGTATAGCGAACACAGCAAGGATAGCAGATAGATCACCCCTGCCGATAGCGCAGCCGACACCAGGAATACCGTCCAGTTCAGGCTTTCGCCGTAGACGCCGGTCAGCGGCAGCTGCATCACCAGCATCATCGCCACCCCCATCGCCGCCGTACTGATCAGCAGCTGTTCGGCGACGATCTGGCGGTAGATGCTGCCGGCGTCGGCACCGAGCGCGCGGCGCAGGCCGATTTCCGGGATGCGCTGCGTGGTCGTCTGCCACAGCACGCCGAACAGGCCGAAGGCGACCATCACCAGCGTGAAGGCGGCGATCACCGACAACGGCATCAGCAGCGCCATGTGCCCGGATAGCGTGGACTCGCGGCTCTCGCTCAGCGGAACGATGCTATACGACCAATCCCCATGCAGCTGCTTGAGGCGTGCATTGAGCTTGCTTTCAAACGTGCGCGGCGTGCCCGGTTTGAGCTTGAGCATGATGGTCTCCGCCGCGTTATCGACGCCGGGGATGAAGCGCGGCAGCATGAAATCGGCCGGGTCCATGTAATCGCCGCGCTGACGGAAATGCTCGACCACGGCGCTGACGCGGAAGCGCCGCGGCTTGTCATTGGGTCCCGGCTCAATGAATTCCCGGCCGACGGCGCTCTTGCCCGCGAACAGACGGTTGGCCAGGCGCCGGTTGATGACCGCTGGGGTTGCGTCGGCGCCGTCATCGGCGCTGGAGAACCAGCGGCCCTCGGACGGCGTCATCTCCATCGCGGCGAAGTAGTCGTCGCTCACGCTCAGGATGTTGATCTCTTTTCGGTGGCTCCCGTCCGGCAGCGAATAGTCACCAGTCCAGATCCAATTCTCATAGGTGGGGAAGGTACTGAAGGCCACTTTTTCCACTTCCGGCAAATCGAGCAAGCCGCGTTTGAGCTTGTCGTACATGACGGCGTCGTTGGGAATACTCTGCGCCGCTCCGATCCTGACTGCCCATTGGTCGCGCCAGGCGAAGCCGGTCGGCATCCGGGACAGCTCATAATTGCGGACGGCAAATGCCGCGATGCCGAACACCATCAGGAAAGCCAACAGGATTTCCAGGCTCAGCATCATGTTCCTGGATTTGCGTTTCCAGACCAGCTTTAGCAAATGGCGCAGCATTATGCGTTTCCTTTCAATGCATGGACGGGATCGAGCCGGGACATTTTCCAGGCCGGGACGACGCCCGACAGCACACCGAACACCAGCGTGATCATCAGGCCGTAGCCGAATACGGCCAGATTAAGATGCCCCTTCATCAGAAAGGGGATCAGACCAGACCCTTCCAGCCACCACAGCAAGCCGGCCGCGCATGCCAGGCTCAGCGCACCGCCGGCCAGGCACAGCAGCACGTTTTCCAGCACCAGCTGGGCCACCAGCTGGCCGCTGGTGGCGCCGAAGGCCTTGCGCACGCCGATCTCGCTGCTGCGCTCCAGGATGCGGCCGACATTCAGGTTGATCAGGTTGAGCGCGGGCAGCGTCATGAACAGCAGCATCAGCACGACGATGACAGTGAGCAGCCTGTCGACGCCGGCCCCGTCGGTCTCGTTGTTGTTCAGCATGCGGGCGTATTGTTCCAGCTTGGAGTCGCCCCACATGTGCGTGACATTGAACTTGGTGGGATCCTCATACCGGACCGTCCGGGCCACGCGCAGGATCTCCTGCTTGATGGCGGGCAGGTCCTGCGCCTTGTGCGCCAGGATCATGGCCTGGTAAGAACCGAACAGGGCGTTCCGGTAGTCGGTCGATGCCTGGCTGGTGACCGGCACCCACATATCGGCAGAGGCGTTCATACCCGCAGCGTCATCGACCACGCCGATCACCGTGAAGACCTGGCCGCCGGCATTGAACTTCTCGCCCAGGAAAGCCAGGCCGGGAAACAGCTTGCGCGCGGTGGATTGGTTGAGCACCGCGACCATGCGGCCCAGGTCGACATCGTCGGCGTTGTACAGCCGGCCGGACACGAGCTTGAAGTCGAGGATCTTCCAGTAGTCGGCATCGGTGCGGCGTATCCCCACCTTGCTGACCCGGCCATCCTGGTAGACCGCCACCGTTTCCGCATGGGTGAAAGCCGACACCGCCTCCGCTCCCCGCAAGGGCTTCAGGTATTGATCGATCAGCTTGTAGCCCAGTGGGCCCATGCGCACGCCCCCATGATCGGCGTGGCTGGAACGCACCATCGTCACCTGGAGGAATCGCTCGCTCTTGCCTTCCACGCCGGTGGGGTGGAAGGTGCCTTCCAACTGTGCGGTGACCATCATCAGCACCACCAGCGTCAGCACGATGCACAGCAGGTTGATCGCAGTGAACAGCTTGCGGCGCATGAAAACCTTCCATGCCGTCAGCAGATAATTTCTGA
>CAMLFK010000002.1 GCA_946479255.1 uncultured Oxalobacteraceae bacterium | reverse complement strand
ATCCTGCGCATCCGCAGCGGCGACGCCCAGGCCACCCAGCGCGCCACCGACATCATGGAACGCCAGCTGCGCCAGATGGTGCGGCTGGTGGACGACCTGCTGGACGTCTCGCGCATCAACACCGGCAAGTTCGCCATCAAGATGGGCCGGGTCGAACTCAAGGCGGTGGTCAACGACGCGCTGGAAGTGGTGCGCTCGTATATCGAACTGCATGGCCACGAGCTGGTGATCGAGCTGCCCGACCGGCCGGTGTTCCTGCATGGCGACGCCACGCGGCTGGCGCAGATCCTGTCGAACCTGCTCAACAACGCGGCCAAATACACCAACCGCGGCGGGCGCGTGAGCCTGGCCGCGCGGGTGGAAGACCGCGACCTGGTCATCAACGTGGCCGACAACGGCATCGGCATCGCGCCCGACATGCTCAATCACGTGTTCGAGATGTTCGTGCAGGTCGATTCGACCCTGGAACGCACCAATGCCGGCCTGGGCGTGGGCCTGTCGCTGGCACGCAAACTGGTCGAGCTGCATGGCGGGACTATCGAGGCTCACAGCGGCGGCATCAACCGCGGCAGCGAATTCGTGGTGCGCCTGCCGATCGTGGTCGAGCCGGAGAT
This sequence comes from uncultured Oxalobacteraceae bacterium, assembly GCA_946479255.1. The sequence goes on along the minus strand of CAMLFK010000002.1, from coordinate 71,432 downwards.
GCCGACCAAGACCATTCCGGCGGCCTTCATGAGCTCCGAAACCTACCGCATCCTGCTGGCGGACGACAACGTCGACTTCGTCAACAGCATCGGCGCCTTGCTGTCGGCGATGGGGCACAGCGTGGTGATCACCCATAACGGGCCGGATGCGCTGACAGCCGCGGCCCGCTTCTGCCCGGACTACGCTTTCCTCGATATTGGCTTGCCGCAGATGTCGGGCTACGACTTGGCGCGCGGCATCCGCAAGCTCTCGTGCGGCCCGATGACCATGCTCATTGCGGTGACCGGCTGGGGCCAGGAAAAGGACCGCCAGCTGGCCTTCGAGGCGGGCTTTGACCATCACATGGTCAAGCCGGTGCGCTTCGAGCAGATCGAAGAGATTCTCAGTAACCGCAGCATTATCAAGAAGGTGCGGGGCTAAGCGGCGCCTATAAAAAAACGGAAGCCATGGCTTCCGTTTTTTACTTCAGCAGCGCGCGACGCGCTGCCTTGCCGACCGGGTGTTTAAGCCTGGTTAGCAGCTTTGCGGCGACGGGCCAGGAAGCCCAGCACGCCCAGGCCTGCCAGCATCATGCCGTAGGTTTCCGGTTCTGGCACCGGGTTCAGCATGACCGAACCGCCGAAGCTGGCGCCGGTGTTCGACACCATGGTGCCGTTCACTTGCAGGTAGTAGCTGCCGGTGGCCAGCGCGTCGGCGCTGATGGTCCACACGTCGATCGTGCCGGAGCTCATCGAGCTGCCTGACGTGATCAGGTCGCCACCCGAGGAGTACAGCGACAGGCCGGTGATGTCCATGCCCATGGTCGGCAGGTCGCTGATCGAGCCGACGATCGCGTCCAGGTTCGCCGGCACGCCGGTGACCGAGAACTTGAACTGGTCCATGAACGTATTGCCGTTGTTGTTGTTGGCGAAGGAATCGCCAAAGAAGGCGGTATTGTCGAGCAGTGCCAGCGCCTGCGGACCGTTCGAGATGTCGTCGGCTAACGCCGCCGAGGAGCCGAACGATGCCGCTGCCAGCACGACAGCCGCCGCCAGGGATTTTGCAATTTTCATTTGTTACCTCGTTTAAAAATAAGCCGCGATAAAGCAGCCTGGTTATCAAGAATCGGGGAACTCCATGCTAGCAAAGCGACGTTCAAAATCAGAGTGAGGACACGATTCGTGTAGGCTTCTGTACACTAGTTTCAGTCCGAAAATTGATTGCGAATTGTCAATTTTTGTGACGGCTCTTCATAGGAGAGTTGACAATGATTTCATTGTGTAAACGCAAATATTGCCATGGTTTCTATGTATGTGTAGGTTTAGGACTACACGAAGACGGGAAATTTTCTCGGCAGTATGTTCTTGGCCAGGCCGCTTCCACACGTTGAGTTTGCGCAAACGGCAGAGGGAAAAATCGGCGATTTTTGAGAGGAAAAACAAAGCAAAAAGGGCCTGAAGATCTCTCTTCAGGCCCTAGTTTACATAGTGCAACTTCGAATTGTGGTGCGGCTGGCAGGAATTGAACCCACGACCCCTTGGTTCGTAGCCAAGTACTCTATCCAGCTGAGCTACAGCCGCGAAAGCAAAGATTATAGCAGGTACTGGAATAAAAGCAAGTTGACTTACGACATCAATCCTTGGAGGGTTTGATCAGGTAGTGGTCGAAACCGGCCCGCCCCTGAGCCACCGAGCTTCCCGTTGTGCCTGACTCTGCTCGGTCTTTGCCATTTGGCTTGAGCAAGCTAACGCACAAACAAAAACGGCTTAGAGATTGCTCTCTAAGCCGTTCGTGTTACGAATTTTGGTGCGGCTGGCAGGAATTGAACCCACGACCCCTTGGTTCGTAGCCAAGTACTCTATCCAGCTGAGCTACAGCCGCGAAGACAAGCATTGTAGCAGCTTCGTTTCGTTTTTGGAACCCTGCTGCATTCCAGTTTTGAAACTCACTACCTTCGTTCAGGACGCTGCAATCGACCGCTTTGTCTTGAACCCGGAGAGCTTGTCCCTCCGAAGAAGCAGCATTGTAGGGGCAGGGCGCGGGTTTGTCCAGTGTCCCGAAGCGCAAACGCATCAATCCCTATCCTTCAGACCGTGTTGAGCGGTTTTCCGGCCACGAAAGCTTCCAGGTTATCGACCAGCATATCGGCCAGGGTTTGCATCGCACCCATGCTGGCCCAGGCCACATGCGGGGTCAGGATGAAGTTCGGCTGGCGCAGTGCGAGCAGTGGATTGCCGGGTGCCGGCGGCTCTTTGCTGAGCACATCGAAAGCGGCCCCGCCGATGCGCCCGGCGCGCAGCGCATCGGCCAGCGCGGCTTCGTCGACCAGGCCGCCGCGCGCGGTGTTGATCAGCAGCGCGCCGGGCTTCATCGCCGCCAGCTCGGCGGCTCCGATCATGTGGCGGCTTTGTTCGGTCAGGGGCAGGTGCAGGCTGATGACGTCGCAGGTACGCAGCAGTTCGGCCAGCGGCACCTGGCTCACTTCCGGATCATCTACCTTCGAACGGTTGGTGACGGTGACTTGCATGCCGAAGGCACGCCCGATCGCCGCGACCCGCTTGCCGAGCGCGCCATACCCCACGATGCCGAGGCGGCTGCCGGCCAGGTCGCCGATCGGGTGGTCGAGCAGGCAGAAACGGCTGGACTCCTGCCAGCGGCCGGCATCCACGTCGGCCATGTAGGCGCGCAAGTTGCGCCGCAAGGCCAGCATCAATGCGAAGCAGTGTTCAGGCACCGACACCAATGAGTAGTTACGGATGTTGGCCACCACGATGCCGCGCGCGCGGCAGGCTTGCAGGTCCACATTGTCGGTACCGGTGGCGGCCACGGCGATCATCTTCAGGTCCGGCAGCCGGGCCAGCTCTGCTTCGCGCAGCGGCACCTTGTTGGTGATGGCGATGGTGGCGCCGCGCAGGCGTTCCACCACTTCACCGGGCGCGGTGGCCGCGTGGTCCTGCCAGCTGTGCGCAAAGGCGGGTGGGCGGATGGTCGCGATCAGGCTGTCGCGGTCGAGGAAGACGATGTTGTGCGCGGTCATTTGGGAACTCTCTGCAGCTTCAGGCGGGGATCGGTGGCAAACAGTTCGGCGGCCCATTCGACGAACACGCGCACCTTGGCCGACAGGTGGCGGTTCTGCGGGTACACGATATGGATCGGGAAGGGGGCGGTGTCCCAGTCTTCGAGCAGCAGCACCAGGCGGCCGTCCTTGAGCAGCGGGTCGGCCATATAGATGGGCATCTGCAGCATGCCGAGGTCGCGCAGGCCGGCCGACAGGTAGATGGAAGGGTCGTTGACCGCCAGCCAGCTCGGCAGCGCAATGTCGATCTTCTCCGTGCCCCGGATGAAATCCCACTCGTAGATCTTGCCGCTCTTGGATGAGAAAAAATTGACCGCACGGTGAGCCTGCAGCTCATTCGGGTGCCTTGGCACGCCGTGGCGCTCCAGGTAGCCAGGCGTGGCACAAGTCACGAAGTGCATCATGCCGATGCGGCGGGCGATGAGGTTGGAGTCGGGCAGGTGGCCGCCGCGGATGGCGCAGTCGATGCCTTCTTCGACCAGGTCGAGCACGCGGTCGCTGGTGCCCAGGTCCAGCCGGATGTCCGGATAGCGCTCGAAGAAGCCCGGCAGGGCGGGCACGATGATGTCGGCGGCGATGCCGCTCATGGTGTCGACCCGCAGCCGCCCGCTTGGGCTGGCGCGGCTGCGCGAGAGCGATTCCTCGGCCTCGCGCACGTCCGACAGGATGCGCATGCAGCGCTCATAATAGGCGGCGCCGTCGGCCGTCACGCTGACCTGGCGCGTTGTGCGGTGCAGCAGTTTGACTTCCAGCGCCGCTTCGAGCTGCTGCACCAGGGTCGAGACTGTCGCTTTTGGCAATTGCATGGACTCGGCCGCGCGCGTAAAGCCGCCGGCGTCGACCACCTGCACAAACACTTCCATTGCTTGGAGTTTATTCATGAGCTCGCACTTTGTTCGGATTCCTGAACAATCAATTCGTTATTACCATCTTTATCAGATTGTAGATCAAAGTTAAAGTGCTCGTACTGCATCAAAAAGATGATGCGGCAACGGGAAGGGAAAGGAGTCTGTGATGCGTATTCAACATGCTTTAATGACAGTGGTAGCCTTGGCGCTGGCCCTGCTGACCGTCACCGGTACCTTCCTGACCGAGCATTACCCGCAGGCCGCCGAGGCGCACAGTGTCGGTTTTGATGCACTCGCACATAGCCTGTTCGACGATGCGACGGCGGCCAGTTCGCGTGGAGTGAAGGCGCGATGAGCCGTAAGGACCAGGCGTTGGGCGCGGCTGATGAGTCTCGGTTTTGTGACCTCAAAATCCGCGAGCTGGAAGTCGGCGGCGCCGAAGGTCCCCTGGCGGCACGCCTGTATGCGGGCGGTTCCCAGGCAGCGGGCAAACGCGACGGCCTGATCGTGTTCTTCCACAGCGGCGGCTTCGTCGGCGGCGACCTGGACGAAGCCGACCTGTTCCTGCGCCATCTGGCGTCGTGCTCTGCGCAGCAGTTGGTGCTGGCATCGAGCTACACGCTGGCCACCGAGAAGCCGTTTCCGGCGGCGGTGGAAGATGCGCATGCGGTGCTGGTGTGGGTCAAGAAGAACAAGGCCAAGCTTGGCTGGACCGGCAAGCGCCTGCTGGTGGCGGGAATCGAAGCGGGCGCCAACCTGGCGGCCGTGTGCGCCCTGATGGCGCGCGACCGTGGCGGTCCGCCGCTGGCCGGGCAGATCCTGATCATGCCGATGCTGGACCCGGGCTTGTCGACCTGTTCGATGCGCGAAGTGCCGCACGATATGAACCTGGCAGAAGTGGCTGAAACCTGCGCCGCCAGTTATCGCGGCTACCTGCCCAATGCGGCCGACCGCACGCATCCCTATGCGTCGCCGCTGCAGTCGAGCAGGCTGAAAAACCTGCCGCCGGCATTGATCCTCTCCACCGAGGACGATCCATTGCGCGACGAAGCTGAACAGTACGGTGCCAAGCTGAGCACCTGCGGCGTGACCACCACCGTCAAACGGATGGCGCCCGTACCACTGCAAGGACCGGCCGCGCGCAACGAATGCGCCTGCAAAGCCGTGGCCCTGCAGGAGATCGGCAGTTTTATCGCCACCCTGACCGAGCCGCCTAGTTGTCCAAGTTGATGTAGACAGCCAGCTTTACCGCTAGCCAGTCGAATTTTTCACCAGTTTCCCGTGCAGCTGCCCTGATCCCGTCAGCGCAGCGTACGGACCCTTTTGCCCTTCGCATCCGAACAGACGGGAAAGCGTCTGCTCCATTAATCACTTTTCATCAAAAAAGGAATAATATGAAAACCGATAATCGAATAGCCTCCAAAGCGCGACCGCTTGCCGCCGCGCTGGCGCTCGCGGGACTGGCCGCCTTCGCCCTGTCCGGCTGCGAAGAAGCCAACAGCAAGGCCGCTCCCGCCGCCGCTCCGGCCGGCCCGCCGGTCACCGCCGCTACCGTCATCGAACGCCAGGTCAATGAGACCCAGGAGTTCTCCGGCCGCCTGGAAGCGGTCGACAAGGTCGACATTCGCGCCCGCGTGGGCGGCTTCATCACCGAAGTGCGCTTCAAGCCGGGCAGCCTGGTCAAGAAGGGCGACCTGCTGTTCGTCATCGATCCGCGTCCGTTCGCCGCCGAAGCCACGCGCGCGCAAGCCGAAGCCACCTCGGCGCAAGCCAAGGCCAACCTGGCCAAGCTCGAACTGACCCGCGCCGAGCGCCTGCTGCAAGACAAAGCCATCGCCCAGCGCGAATTCGACGAGAAGGCGTCCAGCGTCAAGCAGCTCGACGCCGATGCCCAGGCAGCGCGCGCTTCGCTCGAAGCGGCCCGCCTGAACCTGGCCTATACCCGCGTCACCGCGCCGATCAGCGGGCGGGTGTCGAAAGCCGAAGTCACCACCGGCAACCTGATCGACGGCGCCGTGGTCCTGACCTCGGTGGTGTCGAACAATCCGATCTACGCTTCCTTCGACGGCGACGAAGATACCTACCTGCGGGTTGGCCGCTCGGCCCAGAAGGGCGGCGTGGTGCCGGTGAAAGTGGGCCTGGCCAACGAAGCCGGCTTCCCGCACGAAGGCAAGCTCGAATTCGTCGACAACCGCCTGGACGCCGCCACCGGCAGCGTGCGCATGCGCGCCACCTTCGACAACGACGACAACACCCTGGTGCCTGGCCTGTTCGCCCGCGTCCAGCTGGGCGGCGCCAGCGACACGCAGACCCGCGCGATCCTGATCAGCGACCGTGCCGTCGGCACTGACCAGAACCGCAAGTTCGTCTATGTGATCAAGGCCGATAACACCGCCGAATACCGCCCCGTCAAGCTGGGCCCGTCCGTCGACGGCCTGCGCGTGGTGCGCGACGGCGTCAAGGCCGGCGAGAAGATCGTCGTCAACGGCCTGCAGCGCGTGCAGCCGGGCGCGCCGGTTACGGTGCAGCTGGTGGCGATGGACGGTAGCGCTAAAAAAGATGTGAAACTGGCTGCGGTAACCGACGGCGTCAAGGGGAAGTAAGATGAATTTTTCACGCTTCTTCATCGACCGGCCGATTTTCGCGGCCGTGCTGTCGATTATCGTATTCGTCACCGGCCTGCTGTCGATCTTCGCCTTGCCGGTCTCGGAGTATCCCGACGTGGTGCCGCCGTCAGTGGTGGTCACCGCCATGTACCCGGGCGCTAATCCTAAAGTCATCGCTGAAACCGTTGCCGCGCCTATCGAGGAGCAGATCAACGGGGTCGAGAACATGCTCTACATGTCCTCGCAAAACACCAGCGATGGCGCGATGCAGCTGACCGTGACCTTCAAGGTCGGCACCGACGTCGAACAGGCCGAGTCGCAGGTACAGAACCGCATCCAGCGCGCCTTGCCGCGCCTGCCGGAAGAGGTGCGCCAGATCGGCGTCACCGCCATCAAGAGTTCGCCCAACCTGACCATGGTGGTGCACCTGGTCTCGCCTAAAGGACGCTATGACGATGTCTACCTGCGCAATTACGGCGTGCTTAACGTCAAGGACCAGCTCTCGCGCATCCAGGGCATGGGCAACGTGCAGCTGTTCGGCGCGGGCGACTATGCGATGCGTGTCTGGCTCGATCCGCAGAAGGTGGCGGCGCGCGGCCTGACGGCCGGCGACGTGGCCGGCGCCATTCGCGAACAGAACGTGCAGGTCGCCGCCGGCGTGATCGGCTCTTCGCCCAGCAAGGGCGCCGAGTTCCAGCTGACCGTCAACACCCAGGGGCGCCTGTCCACCATCGAGGAATTCGGCGACATCGTGGTGCGCACCGGAAGCGACGGCGCCGTCACACGCCTGAAAGACGTGGCACGGCTTGAACTTGGCTCGAACTCCTACGCCCTGCGTTCGCTGCTCAACAACAAGTCGGCTGCGGCGATGGGTATCTTCGCGGCGCCAGGCTCGAACGCGCTGCAGCTGTCGTCGGACGTGCGCGCCAAGATGGCCGAACTGTCGAAGGACTTCCCGGAAGACGTGGAATACAGCGTCGAGTACGACCCCACCCAGTTCGTGCGGGCGTCGATCAAGTCGGTGATAATCACGCTGTTGGAAGCGGTCGCGCTGGTGGTACTGGTGGTGATCGTGTTCCTGCAAACCTGGCGCGCATCGATCATCCCGCTGCTGGCGGTGCCGGTGTCGATCGTCGGAACCTTCGCCGTCATGCTGGCGTTCGGCTTCTCGATCAATACGTTGTCGCTGTTCGGCCTGGTGCTGGCCATCGGTATCGTGGTCGACGATGCCATCGTGGTGGTGGAAAACGTCGAGCGTAACATCAGCGAGGGCTTGTCGCCGCGCGAAGCGACCGTGCAAGCGATGAAGGAAGTCAGCGGCCCGATCATTGCGATTGCGCTGGTACTGTGCGCCGTGTTCGTGCCGATCGCCTTCGTATCGGGCCTGTCCGGCCAGTTCTACCGCCAGTTTGCGCTGACGATTGCCATTTCGACCGTGATCTCGGCATTCTCGTCGCTGACCCTGTCGCCGGCCCTGGCCGCCGCGCTGCTCAAACCGCACGATGCGCCGAAAGACGCGCTGACCCGTGGCATGGACAAGGTGTTCGGGCGCTTCTTCGGCTGGTTCAACCGCTTTTTCGGGCGCGCCTCGCACGGCTATGAAGGCGGCGTCAAGACGGTCTTGAAGCGCAAGTCGGCGACCCTGGTCGTGTATGCGCTCCTCTCCGTGGCCGCGGTGCTGATGTTCAAGGCGGTGCCGAATGGCTTCGTGCCACCGCAAGACAAGCAATACCTGGTGGGCTTCGCCCAGCTGCCGGATGCCGCTTCGCTCGATCGTACCGACGCCGTGATCCGCGAGATGAGCGAGATTGTCGAGAAGGTGCCTGGCGTTGAATCGTCGATTGCCTTCCCTGGCCTGTCGATCAACGGCTTTACCAATGCACCGAATGCCGGCATCGTGTTCGTCACCCTCAAGCCGTTCGAGGAGCGCAAGGGCGCGGCACTGTCGGGCGGCGCGATTGCCCAGGAAGTCAACAAGCGCCTGGGCGCCATCCAGGGTGCTTTCATCATGATGTTCCCACCGCCGCCGGTCGAGGGCCTGGGTACCATCGGCGGCTTCAAGATGATGGTCGAAGACCGTGCCAACGTCGGCTTCGAAGAGTTGTACAAGGGTGTGCAGGCACTGCAGGCCAAGGCGGCGCAAGATCCGCAGCTGGCTGGCGTGTTCTCGGGCTACCAGATCAACGTGCCGCAGCTGTTCGCGGACGTCGACCGGGTCAAGGCCAAGCAGCTGGGCGTGCCGCTGGCGACCATCTACCAGACCTTGCAGATCAACCTTGGCTCGCTGTACGTGAACGACTTCAACCAGTTCGGCCGCACCTACCAGGTGACGGTGCAGGCTGACGCGCCATTCCGTTCGCAGCCCGAGCAGATCGCCCAGCTCAAGGTCCGCAACGACAAGGGTGAGATGATTCCGCTGTCGTCGCTGATGCGCGTGACCGACAGCTATGGCCCGGACCGCGTGATGCGCTACAACGCCTACGTGGCCGCTGAAGTCAATGGCGGCCCGGCCCCCGGCATCTCGTCCGGCCAGGCCCAGGCGGCGCTGGAGAAGATCGCCAAGGAAGTGCTGCCGAAAGGCGTGAGCTTCGAATGGACCGAGCTGACCTACCAGGAGATCCTGTCGGGTAATACGATGGTGCTGGTGTTCCCGCTGTGCGTGCTGCTGGTGTTCCTGGTGCTGGCCGCCCAGTACGAAAGCTGGACCCTGCCGCTGGCGGTGATCCTGATCGTGCCGATGTCGATCCTGTGCGCGCTCATCGGCGTCAAGCTGACCGGTGGCGACAACAACATCTTCACGCAGATCGCGCTGTTCGTGCTGGTCGGCCTGGCATCGAAGAACGCCATCCTGATCGTCGAGTTCGCCCGTGAACTGGAAGACCACGGCCGCAGCGTGGTCGAGGCGGCGCTGGAAGCTTGCCGCCTGCGCCTGCGCCCGATCCTGATGACCTCGATCGCCTTCATCATGGGTGTGGTGCCACTGGTGTTCTCGACCGGCGCTGGTGCCGAAATGCGCCACGCGATGGGCGTGGCGGTGTTCGGCGGCATGCTGGGCGTGACGTTCTTCGGCCTGTTCCTGACGCCGGTGTTCTATGTCCTGCTGCGCACTTTCGCCAGGAAGATGGAACGCAAGCCTGCCGCTGCCCGCCACGCCAATACTGTAGAAGGAACCGTATGATGAACACCACCGTACTTCGTATCGTGCCGCTGGTGGCGGCGCTGGTCCTGGCCGGCTGCTCCTCGGTGCCTGAACTGAAAGCCCCGGCGCTGGACATGCCGTCCAGCTTCAAGGAATCGCCCACGCCGCTGGTGGCGTCGGACGGCACCCGTTGGCAAGTGGCGCGTCCGGCCGAAGCCCAGCCGCGCGGACGCTGGTGGCAGGCCTTCAACGATCCGGCGCTGACCGCGCTGGTCGACGAGGCCAGCGCCGCCAACGCCAGCCTGGCGGTGGCAGCGGCCCGGGTCAAGCAGGCCCGCGCCATTGCCGGTATCGCCAGCGCCGAGCGGGTGCCGCAGGTGAGCGCCGGGATCGGTGCTCAGCGCAACCGGGTCTCCAGCATCTCGCTCGGCCAGCCGGAAGGCAGCGCGGTGGCGCCGGATAACTTCTATCAGGCGCGCTTGTCGGCCAGCTACGAGATCGACCTGTTCGGCCGGGTGGGCGCCAACGTCAACGCGGCCAAAGCCGACGCCGAAAGCGCACTGGCCACCTATAACTCGGTGCTGCTGTCGCTGCAGGCCGATGTGGCGCAGACTTACTACCGCCTGCGCGCCATCGACGCCGAACTGGCCACCTTGCGCCGCACGGTGGAGCTGCGCACCCAGAGCGTGAAGGTCAACCAGAGCCGTTTCGACAATGGCGACATTGGCGAATTCGACCTGGCGCGCGCCCGAACCGAACTGGCCACCGCGCGTGCCGAGGCGATCGGCGCGCAGCGCCAGCGCACCCAGAACGAACATGCGATGGCGGTCCTGCTGGGCAAACCGGCTTCAAGCTTCACCGCCGAAGCCAGCCCGCTGCTCGATGCGGCGCTGCCGGCCATCCCGGCCGGGCTGCCATCGAGCCTGCTCCAGCGCCGGCCCGACATCACCGCGGCGCAGCGCGCCATGGAGGCGTCCAACCAGCGCATCGGCGTGGCCCGTGCGGCGATGTTCCCGTCGCTCAGCCTGACCGGCGGCGTGGGCACCGAGACCGGCATGACCGGCAACCTGTTCAACTGGAGTGCGCGCTCGTGGGTGCTGGGCGCCTTGCTGTCGATGCCGGTCATCGATGGCGGGCGTAACAAGGCCAATATCGCGCGCAGCGAAGCGCAGCTTGAGGAATCGGTGGCCTCGTACCGGCAGAACGTGCTGGTGGCCTTCGCCGAGGTCGAGGACAACCTGGCCGGCCTGCGTATCCTGGCCGGCCAGCGCAGCGAACTCGATGCGGCGCTGGTGGCCGCGCGCCGCTCGGCCGACCTGGCGCAGAAGCTGTACGACGCCGGGCGCTCCAGCTATCTGGACCTGCTCGACGCCCAGCGCAACCTGGCGACGGTCGAGCGCAGCGCGGTGCAACTGCGTGGCAACCAGGCCGTCACGACCGTGGCGCTGGTGCGTTCGCTGGGCGGGGGGTGGGACGTTCAATAAGGACGTGCATCCTTGTGAGCGCAGCTTGTACGAGGACAAGCTGCGCCGTCGCGCGACACATAGTTTGGCATTTCGGGTCTAGCAAAATCAAGCGCTTAGCACGAGCCGCGACACTCGATGCCATCGCATCGCGACACAAAAGCTGAAATTTCTTCCAGATGGCGTCACATAATTTGTTTTTTCGTGAACGGTTGTGAAGAGATGAAAGCAGAGTATGCGAAAGCCTTCAATGGCGTTACTGATTGAAATACTGAAGAGTCAAAACACCCATGCTCCTAAGCGCGCCGGCAGTGCGGGTTCAGCGACGACTTTGGGGCGCTTTCCGAATTGGTCCCGTACGGCTGCACTCCTGAAGCCCAGGAAGACGTGCTCAACCAGCCAACCAGCTGCGCCGCGCCGCCCTCGGCCGTGAAGATGAGCTCCAGGCGCACCTGGACAAGTTCGGCGGCGATCACTGGTAAGCTGCATTTCTCTACCGATGCGCACGATTGAGCGCACTCAACATTGGCAAAGCCCCGAAAATTAGTATGACATCAAGTTAATAGCGCCGCGCCGCGGCAAAGGAGAACTTCAATGGAATATGCGATGAAGCTACGGCTTGCCGCGCGCACGCTTGCTGCTTTGGCGTTTAGTTCGCTCAGCATCCTGCTGGCGACCACGAACGCTTTCGCGTCAGACGAGCTGACAAAGATTTTGAATGGCGCACATTCCGCCATTTCGGCCGAAGTTTTTATCGTACCGAAATCGGTGCTGACGCCAACCAACTTAGTAAAAGCGCAATTACCTATATACGGATGCGGTTACGCGGTGCCAAAAAATCAAGTAGCTGAGCTCATGGCGATAGTTGATCAAGCAGCAATTACCAAACGCAGCATTGAGCGGGAACACCTCAATATGCGGTTACTTGTACGGCTTCACATGACAAGCGGCGCACCTGTTGAATTGGCATTCGAGAGCAGGCCGTCCATGTACTCTGAAAAGAAAGAAACTTTCGGCCAGGTTAATGGACTAGATGCCACGGCCGCACCAGATATATTCGAAAACCTGCACCGATGGATCTCCAACGCGGCACTTACATCTACCAAGGAAAAAAGTACCAGTTGCCCCTAGCGGTTGCAAATTTGGAGTTTTACCATGCCTGTAACACAAGAAGATCTATGGGTCGTTAACGCTGATGCAAGCGATCGCGAGAAGTTAGACAAGGCGCTCGACTATATTCAAACCGCAATGCCAGAATACGGGGCGCCTGCAGTGGAAGCGTTTGCGCGTTCGAATGTGCGAATCGAGATCAATCATGACGGCCACAATAACTTCGATTACGAAACTGGCGTCATCAAGTGGGATCCAACTGTTGGACTGGAAATTCGGGATGCGGAAGGAAATTTTATAGGAGTGAATTCCGCCGCATCGGTTCTTCTTCATGAAATTAACCATGCACTTGACCCAGACATCGCCCAGAACATGGCGCAAGAGAACAAAGTATGGGGGAACGATGCAGAGCGCTTGGCTGTTCAAAGCACAAATGAAGCTTTGAAGGAGGCTGGCGAAGCCCAGCGGGTGAAGTACGACGGCGACCCACTGGTGGCAGCCCCTGATGTAACCGAGCGCACCATGCACTGGGACCAGTTCGACGAGTTCGGATACGAGGGCGATTCTGAGATGGTCTGGGTGGAGTCGGACTTTCTGGATGAAGCCTACAACACCTTTGGCGATCCGTTCGAGATGGCTGATCTGACCTATGGTATGCCATCGATCGGCGGCGGCAATACTACCAACCCCTTGTGGCCCGAGGCGGACAGCACTGCGCCGCCGGTGGTGGACAATTCAACTTCGGAAGCCGGCATAGTTTTGATTGCCGACACTTCACAGTACCTCAATTCCGAGTTCATGTTCATGTGATCCCTGCCCGCCGGCCATTCTCCGGCCGTCACGACCGTGGCACTGGTGCGTTCGCTGGGCGGGGGATGGGACGTTCAATAGAATGCAGATTCTATTGCGTGCTGCTTGTAGAGAGGCGTGCCCGAGCGTAGCATGAGGTTTCCACTTACTGGCGGAAGCACTATGCAATTTGGCGAATCATTAGACGGACAGGCGCTGCTGGAAGCCCAGCGGCACTTGTCCATGATTGCCGACCATCTGCCGATGGCATTGCTGTACATCGATCACGAGCAGCGTCTTCGTTTCGTCAACAAGACCTACCAGGCCTGGCACGCCTTGCCGGCATCGGCTTTCCTCGGCAAGACCATGGACGAAGTATTTTCCGACAAGGACACAACCGGTGCCCGTTACCGCGACGTCGCGCCGTATGTACAGCGCGCGCTGGCCGGCGAGTGCGTCACCTTCGAGTGCCAGCGCCTGGTGGCCGGCGGCCTGCGCAATGTCGAGCTTAGCTATATTCCCAATGTGGTGAACCAGAAAGTGGCCGGCTTTTACGTGATGATTCAAGACATCACCGATCGCCGCAATGCCCAGCTCTATCTGGAGCACAGTGCCACGCACGACCCCATGACAGGTCTGCCTACCCGCAAGCTATTCCTTGAACGGCTGGACATGGCGCTGGCGCGTGCCGACCGGCACGGCAAAGCCCTGGCCGTGCTGGTCTTTAACTTGAACAACTTCAGACAGTTTAACGATTTGCACGGTCATGCCGCCGGCGACCGCCTGTTGATGCAGTTTGCCGAGACTTTGCGCCATGGCGTGCGCAAGATCGACACGCTGGCCCGGCTTGGCGGCGACCAGTTCGCCATCCTCGCCGAGGAACTGGTGCGGGGCGAGAGCGACGGGATTCTGATTGCCGAAAAGGTCATCGGCGCATTGCGCACGCAAAACAAGCAAAGTGGCTATCAAGTGACCGTGACCACCAGCATCGGCATCGCCGTGCAGAGCGCGCGCGGCGCCGACGCCCTGGCCGTGCTGGCCCAGGCCGATGGCGCCATGTACCAGTCGAAAGAAGCCGGCGGCAGTTCGTGGACCCTGGCCTGAGGCTGGCATAGGTTTACAGTCTTACTTTACGGGGTCTTTTTTGGCGTCCGCCATCTCATGTGCGTGCTCAGCCGCCGCTTCAGCTTTCTTCTCAGCAGCTTTCCGCTCGGCTTTCGCTTTGCGCTTGGTCGCGTCGGCGTTGGCGGCCGTCAATTCGGCGTGGGCTTTGGCGCCTTTCTTTTCCAGCTTGGCATCGGCCTTGGCGGCTTCCTCGGCCGCCTCCGCATCCGCCTTGGCAACTTTCTGAGCAAGCTTGGAATCGGCCGGCGTCACCGCGGTCTGGGCGCTCGCCGACGTGGCGAAGATAGTCAAGAGCAATGCAGCGGCAATCTTGTTCATGATGGGCATCCTTCGGATATCGTGGGTTATAGCCGGGCTATGGCCTGACTTTAGCGCTAATTACGCGGGCGCACGGTTAGCTAACGAACAGTCGCCCTCGGCAATGCCGCTCTAGACTCGGCACCATACAATGCCAGGGTCCAGCCATGCCAGACGCTCTCAAACAATACAAAGCCAAGCGAAACTTCGACATTACATCGGAACCGGCGGAGGGGGGCGCGCCGGCCGCCGGTGCGCTGACTTTTGTGATCCAGAAGCACTGGGCAAGCCGCCTGCACTACGACTTCCGCCTCGAACTCGACGGCACCATGAAGAGCTGGGCGGTGCCCAAGGGCCCCAGCTACGACACCCACGACAAGCGCATGGCCGTGCACGTGGAAGACCACCCGATTTCGTATTCCGACTTTGAAGGCACCATCCCCGAGAAGCAGTATGGCGCGGGCAAGGTGATCATCTGGGACAAGGGTACCTGGGAACCACTCGATGATCCGCACAAGGGCTATGAAAGCGGCAACCTCAAGTTCGAGATGCACGGCCACAAAATGCACGGCAAGTGGGTGCTGGTGCGGATGAAGGGCAGGGGCGAGAAGCAGGAGCCCTGGCTGCTGATCAAGGAGAAGGATGATTACGCGCGGTCCGCCGACGAGTTCTCGGTGGTGGACGAGATGCCGGACAGCGTGAAGAAGCTGGCGATGCCGGGCCAGGCGAAGAAGAAAGCCACGCCGGTAAAAAAGGCCGGCGTCAGGGCGATGCCGCCTGAAGCGGTCAAGGCGGAGCTGCCCGCCACCTTGTCGCCTGAACTGGCGACCCTGGTGGACAAGCCGCCTCCCCAGCCCGAGGAATGGATCTTCGAGATCAAGTTCGACGGATACCGGCTGTTGGCGCGGGTCGAGGGGAAGGACGTCAAGCTCATCACCCGCAACGGCCACGACTGGTCGCACAAGCTGCAGCCACTGCATGAGACTTTGGTGAAGATGAAGCTGCCGGACGGCTGGTACGACGGCGAGATCGTGGTTCACGACGACAACGGCAATCCTAACTTCGGGCTGCTGCAGCTGGCATTCGACGGCTCCAACACCAGCGAGCTCGTGTACTTCATTTTTGACGCGCCTTACCTCAAGGGCTACGACATCCGCGACGTGCCCCTGGAAGCGCGCCGCGCGCTGCTGGAAGAGGTGCTGAAGAAGGCGCCCGACAATGTACGCTTCTCGACGGTGTTCGGTACCGATCCGGACGAACTGGTCCTGGCGGCTTGCAAGATCGGGCTCGAAGGGGTGATCGGCAAGAAGCGCGATTCGCGCTATGTGACGCGCCGTTCGCCGGAATGGATCAAGCTCAAATGCGGCCAGCGCCAGGAATTCGTGATCGGCGGCTACACCGATCCGCAGGGCTCGCGCGCCGGGATTGGCTCGCTGCTGCTGGGGACCTACGATAGCGATAATGTGCTGCAGTATGCGGGCAATGTCGGCAGTGGCTTCAATCATGCCACCTTGCTCGACCTGAAGAAGCAGCTCCACGCGCTGGCCACGGACGAAAGTCCGTTTCCGCCCAGGGCGGTAGCGGGGCGCAAACATCACTGGGTTAAACCAAAGCTGATCTGCGAGGTGAGCTTTGCCGAATGGACCAGTTCCGGATCGGTGCGGCACGCCGTATTCCAGGGACTGCGTAAGGATAAACCGGCCAAGGGCGTCAAGCGCGAGGTCGCCAAACATGTGGAGGAAGTCGTGCGTACAAATACCGAACCCGCGGCCCCGGAGGGCAAACTGCCTGCTTCGCTCAAGGTCACCCATGGGGAACGCGTGATCGACGCCGCCAGCGGAACGACCAAGCTGGAACTGGTGCGCTATTACGCGCTGGTGGGCGAGCTGATGATGGTGCATTTAAAGGGCCGCCCGGTATCGCTGGTGCGCGCCCCGTCCGGCGTGGGCGGCGAGCTGTTTTTCCAGAAGCACTCCGACGTCGGCAAGCTGCCGGGCATGAAGCAGATGCCCCAGTCGCTCGACCCGGACCACCCGCCGATGCTGGAAGTGGGCAGTGTGCAGGGCATCCTGTCGGCGGCGCAGTGGAATGTGGTCGAGTTCCATACCCAGAATGCGGTCGGCAAATCGTACGAAAAACCGGACCGCATGGTGTTCGACCTGGACCCGGGCGAGGGCGTCGAGTGGAAGACCATGCAGGAAGCTGCGCAGCTGATGCACGCCTTCCTTGACAGCCTGGGCCTGCCTGGTTTTCTGAAGACCAGCGGCGGCAAGGGCTTGCACGTGGTAGTGCCGATCAAGGGTGGGCTGGACTGGGACACGGTCAAGGATTTTTCGCAGGAGATCGTGCGGCACCTGGCCGCGACCTTGCCGGACCGCTTTGCGCTCAAGAGCGGGCCGAAGAACAGGGTGGGGAAGATCTTTATCGATTATTTGCGCAATGGGCGCGGGGCGACCACGGCTTGTGCATGGTCGGCCAGGGTGCGGCCGGGACTGGGGATTTCGGTACCGGCGTCGTGGGATGAGCTGGAGACTTTGACGTCGGGCGACCAGTGGACCGTGCACAATGCGCATACGCGCTTAGATAAAGGCAATGAGCCTTGGGCGGTGTATGCGAAGAGCGCCAAGACCTTGACCGCGGCGATGAAGCAGATGGGGTTTAAGCCTGGCGCGAAGTAACACCACACTCAGAGTTATCATGAAAGCTCTCACTTTTTCGAAGTAGGGAAACGCTACGCGTCCTCATTCTTCAAAATCCCCCTGATATTCAAACCCATCAGCCCCAGATTCAATGCAATCAGCGCCCAGGCTTCCGTACCCCATCCCCAAGCAATCCACAACACATTACCGGCAGTGAGCAGCCAGAACGCCAGCACCCTTTTATCGGCTTTGCGTGAAGCCATCAGCCATGCGGCGGCCAGGCTGATGGCCATGGCGGGCCATTCCAGCAGCGCGAAAAAATCCTCCATGTGTCTGCCGGATCAGGCAGACTTGCGGCGGGTTGGCGCGGCGGCCTTCTTGGCTGCCGGCTTGGCCACAGGTTTCTTGGCCGGCGCCGCCTTCACCGGCACCGCTTTCTTGGCCGCCGCCTTTTTTGCAGAAGGTTTGCGCGCAGGCTTAGGCGCTTCTTCTTCCTCGTCATCCGCGGCCGCCGCCTTGCCGGGCTTCTTGCCGATACTCTGCTGCAGCAGCGCCACCAGGTCGATCACATTACCCGAACTCGACGCGGCTTTCTCCTTGCCCGGCATGGTGATGGTCTTGGTCTGGTGCGCCGCCACCTTGGCTTCGACGATCTTCATCACGTCTTCGCGATAGGTGTCGTGGTACTGCGCGGGGTCCCATTGCTCGCTCATGCCCTCGACCAGCGCCATCGCCATCTTGAGCTCCTTGTCGGAGATCGTCGCCGACCTGGAGTTCGACGCAGGGATCTTCAGCTCACCGGGGTCGCGGATCTCGTCGGGATAGCGCAGGGTATTCATGACGATGGTGTCGCCGATGCAGACCAGCGCCGCCAGGTGCTGCTTGACGCGGATGACCACGTTGGCGATGCCGATCTTGCCGGCTTTTTTGAGCGTCTCGCGCAGCAGGGCGTACACCTTGTCGCCGCCCTTGCCGGGCGCGAGGTAGTAGGGCTGCTCGTAGTACAGCAGCGACACGTCGGTGGCGTCGACAAACGCCAGGATGTCGATGGTCTGGGTGGCTTCGACATTGGCGCGCCGCAGGTCCTCCTCGGACAGCACCACGTACTCGCCGCTTTCGTACTCATAGCCCTTGACGATATCGTCCCAGGAGACTTCCTTCTGGTTGTTCTTGTTGTAGCGCTTGAACCCGACCGGCGAAAAGTCGCGCTTGTCCAGCATGGTCAGGTCGAGCGCGTGTTCGCGGGTTGCCGGGTACATTTCGACCGGTATGTGCACCAGTCCGAAACTGATGGCACCCTTCCAGAGACTGCGAGCCATATACCGGTCCTTTCTTTGCTAACCCACGCTGCCGGTAACCGGCAGGACGATACCTGTGATGTAGCTGGAGCACACCGGCGAAGCAAGGAACACGTACGCCGGCGACAGCTCTTCCGGCTGGGCCGGGCGCTTCATGTCGGTGTCGGCGCCGAACTGGGCGATCTTCTCGGGCGTCTGGTCGGCGGGGTTCAGCGGCGTCCAGACCGGGCCTGGCGCCACCGCGTTGACGCGGATGCCTTTCTCCAGCAGGTTGGAAGCGAGCGACATGGTGAAGGCGTGGATCGCACCCTTGGTGGCCGAGTAGTCGAGCAGGTGCCTGGAGCCCTGCAGGCCGGTCACCGAGCCGCTGTTGATGATGGCCGCGCCGCGCTTCAGATAGGGCAGGGCCGCCTTGGCCATGTGGAAGTAGCCGTAGATATTGGTGCGCATGGTCTCGTCCAGGCGCTCTTCGGTGATGTCCATCAGGCTGTCGGCATGCTCCTGGAAGGCGGCATTGTTGACCAGGATGTCGAGCCGGCCGAATTGGGCCACCACCTTGTCGACCGCCTCCTGGCAGAAGTCCATGTCCTTGACGTCGCCGGCGATGGCCACGCAGCGGGTGCCTTCAGCCTCGATGCAGCGTTTGGTTTCCTCGGCGTCCTGGTGCTCGTTCAGGTACAGCACCGCCACGTCGGCTCCTTCGCGTGCGAACAGCACCGCCACCGCGCGCCCGATACCCGAGTCGCCGCCGGTGACGATCGCCACCTGGCCGGTCAGCTTGCCGCTGCCTTTATAGGCTTCGGCCATGAAGCGCGGCTTCAACTCCATCTGCGCTTCCAGGCCGGGTTTGCTCAGGTGCTGCCGCGGCATGGGCGGGACCGGCTGCGTGACGGCGCTGGTCTGTACCGCTTCCTTGCTTTGCTGCGGCTGGGCGCTTGCATCCTTCTGGTCCTGGCGGCTCTGGATCGCGCGCTGCTTGCCCGCGACCTCGTCGACACTGCGCGCTAACTGATTTTCATCTGGTATTGCCATGGTCACCTCCTTTGGGTAAACAGCGAGTATTGGTCCGCGCCCGCCAAACTACCGTGCGGTCCCACACACATGCCATGTATTGGTGTTCGTGGGTGTTTGCGAGCGTCGTGCTTTATGGCAAACTAGACCGAATGTGCCCCGCAAGCCCGTGTATATTGCGAGCCAGAATCTAAAGGAGAAGTAATGCCGCAGCAGCTTGGTCTTTTTTTGAACCCGGTAGGGCAGCGTCGCGTCGATTTCCAAAATCTGTGCGGGCCGCGTTTCGACCGCCTGTACCTGGCCGACGGGACCGAACAGGCCACCGACCTGATGGCCCAGCAGCACGTCGACCTGCTCATCATTGACCTGGAGCGCTTCGACCGCAGCTTCGACCTGGCCGCGCTGGGCGCCCTCATCGCCAGCCGCGCCGGCGCAGCCACGCTGGTGATCTGCCCATTCACCAATTGCGGCTGGCTGCCCGACCTGATGGCCTTCGGCCCGCTGTCGTACGCGGTCGCGCCGCTGGCCGACGATGAATTGTGCGCGCTGGTCGATGCCCGCCTGGCCGGCGAGCCGCTGCCGCACGCCGACCTGGCGGCCTTGCTGGCGGTGCGCGACCGCGTGCAGGGCACTTTGGCGGCGATCGAGGACGGCGCCACCGTGGCCGAGCAGATCTGCACCGCGCTGTGCGGATATGGCGGCGTAACCCAGGCCGCGCTGTTCATGATGACCGCCGGCGACGACCTGCAGCTGGCCGCGCAGCAGTCCAGCGCGGGATTCAACCTGGTCCAGATTCTTAACCGCAGCGACCGGCTGCTGCAATCGCCGTTACGCCACGTGTTCCCCGGCCTTTTGGCCGCCTGCTCGGATGAACTGGCGCTGCTCGACTCGCCGGCCAAGGCGGGCGATCCGGAGCTGGCCCTGACCCTGC
This sequence comes from uncultured Oxalobacteraceae bacterium, assembly GCA_946479255.1. The sequence continues at coordinate 51,120 of CAMLFK010000002.1, read as the reverse complement.
TCGACAAGGGTGTCGAGATGATCGTCGGCGTGCCGCTCGGCCGCAAGACCGGCGCGCTGTGCCTGATGTTCAGCGAACGGCGCCTGTTCTCGAACGCCGATATCGCCTCGTTCAGCGCACTGGCCCAGCTGGCCGGCGCGGCGCTGGCCATGGCCGGCCTGCGCCGCGAGAACGACGTGCTGCGCGGCCAACTGGCGCATCTGGCCACCGTCGACGCCTTGACCGGCGTCTCCAACCGCCGCCATGGCGAGCAGCTGCTCGAACAAGAAATTCGCCGCGCGCGCCGCTACAAGGTGCCGGTCGCGCTGATCGGCTTCGATATCGACCGCTTCAAGGCCATCAACGACCAGTTCGGCCATCCTGTGGGTGACGCCGTGCTGCGCACGGTGGCCGAAGCGGCTGGAGGTGCGCTGCGCGGCAGCGACATCCTGGTGCGCTCGGGCGGCCAGGAATTCCAGATCATCGCGCCGCACACCAGCGCGATCGATGCGCTGCGCATGGCCGAGAAGATCCGCGCGGCCATCGCCGACACCGACATTCCCGGCTGCGACCGGGTCACGGTCAGCCTTGGTGTGGCCCAGGTGGCCGACCAGGAAAGCGCCGATGCGCTGATGGTGCGGGTGAACGCGGCGCTGGCGCGCGCCAAGCGCGCAGGGCGCAACTGCGTCGAGCTGGCGATGATATAGTGCTCGGCTGGCTGCGGCAGTACCGGCGCGCACATCTGCCGGGCGATATCGGCGCCGGCGTCGTGGTCGCGCTGATGACGATCCCCCAGAGCATGGCCTACGCGCTGGTGGCCGGGCTGCCGCCGGTGGCCGGCCTGTACGCGAGCATTGCCCCGGCCGTGCTGTACGCGCTGTTCGGTTCCAGCATGACCCAGTCGGTCGGCCCGGCGGCCATTACCTCGCTGATGACGGCCGCTGTGCTGGCGCCTTTCGCCGCCTTTGGCACCGGCTTGTACACTGTACTGGCGGCCCAGCTGGCCTTGATGGCCGGCGTGGTGCTGCTGCTGTGCGGCCTGCTGCGGGTGGGCTTCCTGGCCAATTTCTTTTCGCGCCCTGTGATGAGCGGCTTCACTTTGGCGGTGGCGCTGGTGATCGCCTGGGGCCAGTTGAAAGCCCTGCTGGGCGGCTCCCTGCTGCGGCCGCACTGGCCCAGCGCCGCGCTGGGCCTGGTCACCGTGGCGCTGCTCCTGCTGGCCCGGCGCGTGCTGGCCCCGCTGCTGGTGCGCTGCGGTATGGCGCCGGCTGCGGCCGGGATCGCGGCCAAACTGGCGCCCATGCTGCTGGTCCTCTCCGGCACGCTGCTGGTGTATACGGCACGGTTGGATGAGCTTGGCGTGCATGTCACCGGTCCGGTACCGGGCGGCTTTCCATCCTTGAACCTGGCGGTCTCAAATGCGCACTGGCGCCCTTTGCTCCAGCCGGCGCTGCTGGTCGGTTTCATGATCTTCTTGATCAGCATGTCGGCCGCGCAGACGCTGGCCCTCAAACGCCAGGAAAAGCTGCACAGTAATGGCGAGCTGCTCGGGCTGGGTGCGGCCAACGTGGCCAGCGCCTTGTCCGGCGGCTTTCCGGTCACCGGCAGCATTTCGCGCTCGGCGGTCAATTTCGCGGCCGGGGCGCAAACGCCGCTGGCCAGCGTGGTTGCCGCACTGGGCGTCGCAGCCGCGCTGCTGGCGCCGACCGGCTGGCTGGCCAAGCTGCCGCTGCCGGTGCTGGCCGCGACCATCATCGTGGCGGTACTGGGCATGATCGAATTGTCGACCCTGCAAAGCGCCTGGCGTTACGACCGCGGCGACGCGCTGGCCCTGTTGGCCACGGCCGCCGGGGTGCTGGCCCTGGGTGTGGAGGCGGGGGTAATGATCGGCGTGGCGCTGTCGGTCGGCACGCTGATCTGGCGCGCCAGCCGCCCGAACATCGTGGTGCTGGGGCGGATCGCCGGCAGCGAGCACTTTCGCGACATCGAACGCTATACCGGCCAGACCCTGCCCGATGTGCTGATGCTGCGGGTCGATGCCAATCTGTTTTTCGGTAACGTCGAAGCCGTCAACACGCGCATCGAGGATGAGCTGGCGGCCCGGCCCCGGCTGCGCCACCTGGTGCTGGTGATGAGCGCAGTCAGCTCGATCGACACCTCGGCGCTGTTCGCGCTGTCCGAACTGAACGCCATGCTGCGCCGGCGCGGCATTGGATTACACTTTGCCGAAGTGAAGGGGCCGGTGCTGGACCGCCTCAAGACCAGCACCCTGCCGCAGGCGCTCAACGGGGAGATCTTCCTGAGCGCGAAGACCGCCTTCGAGCAGCTGGCGGCTGCCCAATAGGAAGGGCACAACATGGAAGACTTCATTGGCATCTACGACAATGCGCTCACGCCGGACCAGTGCCGCGCCGTGATCGCGCGCTTCGATGCAAGCCCCAAAGTGGTGCAGGGACGCACCGGAAATGGGGTGGACCTCACCAAAAAGGACAGCTACGACCTGGCCATCAGCGCGCCGAGGCGCTGTACGCTTGAAGGCAGGGCCGGTCCAAGCCGGCCCGTGTCGATTTGAGGATGCGCTGTTACCGGCCCAAATGTTGCTTAACTGATTTGACCGCTGTACCCGCCGCCATCACCGCTTCCACGAGTTCCTGCTCGGAAACGCCAAGGGTGCGGGTCCAGTAATCGACCTCCCATTTCTCGTGCACGTTGATGTTGGCGCGGTCTTGCTGCCCGCGGTTTTGAAGGTTGTCAGCCATGATGGGTCTCCTGAGTATATTGATTCCAATGTGCTCCGGGGGAGCCACGGCTTCAGTGCGCTAGTTAACAATAGCCTGCATTTTTAAATGAAAAATTACATCAGAAATTGTATTTGCGGTTGGTATCGCGATACCATGAATGGCCTTTAAAAATTGTCGCGGCGCATTTATGCGCTGGACATTGACCTCATCAATAGCCGCGCCTAGCATCGCAGCGGCATCCACTTCGTCCACGCCATGAACAGTGCTTCGCCACCTCCGCCGCCGTCGCGCCGCGCCATACCGCCAATGAAGCCGGTGGTGGCGCTGTTTGCGTCGCTGCTGGCGGCTGGAGCGGGCGACGCGCTGGCGGTCGAGTTCAAGGCAAGCGGACGCGCCAGCTTTGGTGTCGCCATGCGCACCCAGGCGGCCGATCCTTCGCTGCTGCTGGGGCTCAATGCCGCCGAGGTGGGCCTGGAGGGCTTCGCCCTGGGCGGGCAGAATACCGACGACCCCAACCTCAACTACCGGCGTGGCGACCTGGTCACGCGGGTGCTCAGGGGCCACCTCGACCTCACCGCCACGAGTGGAACGGCCAGCGCCATGGTACGTGTCAAGGGCTGGCACGATTATGGACTGCGGCGCGACGGGCGGCCTTGGGGCAATAATCCGAACGGCTATGTGGCCGGCGCACCGCTGAGCGATGAGGGGGCGGCCCGGCTGACCCGCTTTTCCGGCCTGCAGCTGGCCGACGTGTATGTGCAGGACACGCTGGCGCTAGGGCCATGGCGCATGTTCGGCCGCCTGGGCCGCCAGACCATCAACTGGGGCGAGCGCTCCACGGTGGGCGGCGGGCTGGCGGGGCTGAACGTTCTCGATTACGCCGCATGGCGGCGCCCAGGCGCTGTGCCGCAGGAATTCCGCATCGTCCAGCCAATGGCATTCGCGCGCCTGTCGCATGCGGCGTCCGGCCTGTATGCCGAAGTGTTCCACCAGAGCTCGTTCCGGCCCACCCTGGTCGATATGTGCGGCACCTTCTGGTCCAGCCTCGACTATCTGGCCGAAGGTTGCGATCGCGCTTATGCTGGCCCGCCCCCCTTGAGTGACCGCCTTCGCCTGGCGACAGGTTCCTACCTCAAGCGCCTGCCCAACCCGACCCCGGTCGACAGCGGGCAGTATGGTGTGGCATTCATCTGGAAAAGCCCGGCGCCGGGCACCGAAGTGGGTTTCTATCACGCGCGCTACATCAACCGCATACCGCTTCCCGGCCTGCGCAAATCCTCGCGCGCAGGGCCTGCGCTGATTCCCGGGGACCCCGATGGGCGCAACGTGGCGTTCTTCACCGAGTATGTGCCCGGTATAAAACTGTACGCCCTCAATGCCATGCACAAGCAAGGCAGCCTGACCTGGTCCGGCGAACTGGCATACCGGCCGAACCAGCCGATCCAGCAGCCAGCCGGCGATGTGCTGCCGGCCTTCGTGAATCCGGCGGCACCGTCCCTATATCGCGCCGATGCGAGCGCGGTGGCGCCCGGCGCGCTGTATCACCTCTACGACCGCTATCGCACCAGCCAGTTGCAGGCGGCGCTGCAAAAGGACTTCGGCAAGGTGGCCGGCGTCGGCCTGGCGGGTACCCTCGAGTTGGTGTTCAAGCATGTGAGCGGCTTGCCCGAGCAGTCGGTACGCCGTTATGGCCGCGCCGACCAGTACGGCGTCGGGCCGGTCAATGGTGTGTGCAATGCCACCGGCCCGTATGCCGCGCGCCAGTGCAGCATGGATGGCTATGTCACCGCCAATGCGATGGGTTACCGGGTGCGCCTTGACGCCAGCTTCGGCAAAGTGCTGCCGCGCCTGGATATGAACGCCAGTGTGCTGTTTACCCATGATGTGAAGGGATGGGCGTACGACTTTTTGCTTAACCAGGGGCGCCGCACCGTCAACACGGCGCTGCGCTTCGAGTACCGCGAGCGCTATATCGCCGAGCTGTCTTACTTGCCGATGTGGGGCGGCAGGTATAACAACAGCCACGACCGCGACTTCGCATCGGCCATGGTCGGCATCAAGTTCTGAGTCCGAATGCACCCCGGCGGTGCACATGGCTTGAAATGGTACACTGCCCGCACGATCAAAGTGCATTTGCCCCGTAATGTGGCATCGCGTCCAGTGGCATACAAAATGCTAATCAAGTTGACATGCCCGATTGCCCACGTTCCGATGCAAACACCGCCGCCGCCGCCACTGCCTGGAAGGCCAGCCTCAGGCTGCGCTTTAGCGACGACGCGGGCACCAGCCGGCTGACCGAGCGTACCCACAGCGGACCGCTGCGCGTACAAAAGCCGCTCTACCCTGAGGGCCCGCGCATCTGCCACGCCATCATCGTGCACCCGCCCGGCGGCGTGGTGGGCGGCGACCAGCTTGCCATCGACGCGGCCGCCGGCCCGTCCACCCACGCCTTCCTGACTTCGCCCGGTGCGGCCAAGTGGTACCGCGCCAATGGGCGCGTGTCGCGCCAGCAGCTGCGCCTGTCGGCCGGCGCGGGAGCCGCCATCGAATGGATGCCGCAGGAGAGCATCTTCTATAACGGCGCCCACGTCGAACTCGACCAGCAGGTCGAGCTGGCCGCGGACGCCAGCTACATCGGCTGCGACATCATCTGCCTGGGGCGGCGCGCGTCCGGCGAGCGCTTCGAGAGCGGCAGCGTGGTGCAGCGCATGCGCATCCGCCGCGGCGGCAAGCTGCTGTGGTGGGAGCAGGGCCGCATCGATGCCGCGAGCAGCTCGATGAGCAGCCCGCTGGGCCTGAACGGCGCCAGCGTGTGCGCCACGCTGATCGGGGTCGGCAAGCCGGTCCCCTCGCTACTGATGGAGCAACTGCGCGCCATCGATCCACTGCTGGCCACCAGCCAGGTCAAGTCGGTATTCGTGGCGCGCTACCTGGGCCACGACAGCGAGACCGTGCGCGGCGCCATCGTCAAAGCCTGGCAACTGCTGCGCCCCCATCTGCTGGGCTGCGGCGCGCCGCTGCCGCGCATCTGGAATACCTGAACCCAACGAGACCGCCATATGGAACGGACAACATGGACCTGACTCCCCGCGAAAAAGACAAGCTGCTGATCTTTACCGCAGCGCTGCTGGCCGAACGCCGCATGGCGCGCGGCCTCAAACTCAACTACCCCGAGGCGGTCGCCCTGATCAGCGCCGCCATCATGGAAGGCGCGCGCGACGGCAAGAGCGTGGCCGAGCTGATGTCGGACGGCGCCCAGATCCTCACGCGCGCCGACGTCATGGACGGCATCGCCGAAATGATCCCGGACATCCAGATCGAAGCCACTTTCCCGGACGGCAGCAAGCTGGTGACCGTCCATAACCCCATCCCCTGAAGGTGCGAGGCCCCATGATACCCGGCGAATATCTGCTGCAGGAAGGCGAGATCACCATCAACGAAGGCCGCCCCACGCGCACCATGGTGGTGGCCAACAGCGGCGACCGGCCGATCCAGGTCGGTTCGCACTTTCACTTTTTTGAAGTGAACACCGCGCTCAAGTTCGCGCGCAGCGACGCCATCGGCATGCGCCTCGATATCGCCGCCGGCACCGCGGTGCGCTTCGAGCCGGGCCAGCAGCGGACCGTGGAACTGGTGGCGCTCGCGGGCGACCGGCTGGTCTACGGCTTCAACGGCCTGGTGATGGGCGAACTGCCGCCCCACGTATCGAACGGAGGGACCTGATGCCGACCATCTCCAGACAAGCCTATGCCGACATGTTCGGGCCGACCACGGGCGACCGCATCCGCCTGGCCGATACCGAACTGTTCATCGAGATCGAGCATGACCATGCGATCTACGGCGAGGAAGTCAAGTTCGGCGGCGGCAAAGTGATCCGCGACGGCATGGGCCAGTCGCAGCGGGTGCGCGCCGGCGTGATGGACACCGTCATCACCAATGCCGTCATCGTCGACCACTGGGGCATCGTCAAGGCCGACATCGGCCTCAAGGACGGCCTGATCGCCGCCATCGGCAAGGCCGGCAACCCCGACATCCAGCCCGGCGTCACCATGGCCATCGGCGGCGCCACCGAAATCATCGCCGGCGAAGGCATGATCGTCACCGCCGGCGGAGTGGACACGCACATCCACTTCATCTGTCCGCAACAGATCGAGGAAGCCTTGATGAGTGGCGTGACCACCATGTTCGGCGGCGGCACCGGTCCGGCGGTCGGCACCGCCGCCACCACCTGCACGCCGGGCCCGTGGCACATCCACTCGATGCTGGCCGCGGCCGACGCCTTCCCGATGAACCTGGGCTTCATGGGCAAGGGCAATGTCAGCGTGCCGGCCCCGCTGGAGGAACAGATCCTGGCCGGCGCCATTGGCCTCAAATTGCACGAAGACTGGGGCAGCACCCCGGCCGCGATCGACAACTGCCTGTCGGTGGCCGAGCACATGGACGTGCAGGTCGCACTGCACTCGGACACACTCAATGAAGGCGGCTTCCTGGAGTCCACCCTGGATGCCTTCAAGGACCGCACCATCCACACCTTCCATACCGAAGGCGCCGGCGGCGGCCATGCACCCGACATCATCGCCGCGGTAGGCCAGGACAATGTGCTGCCATCGTCGACCAATCCGACCCGCCCGTTCACCGTCAATACGCTGGACGAGCACCTGGACATGCTGATGGTGTGCCACCACCTGGACCCGGCGATTGCCGAGGACGTGGCCTTTGCCGAGTCGCGCATCCGGCGCGAAACCATCGCCGCCGAGGACATCCTGCACGACCTGGGCGCCATTTCGATGATGTCGTCCGACTCCCAAGCCATGGGCCGGGTCGGCGAAGTCATCATGCGCACCTGGCAGACCGCGCACAAGATGAAGCTGCAGCGCGGCCCGCTCGGGCCCGATACTGCGCGCAGCGACAACTTCCGCGTCAAGCGCTACATCGCCAAGTACACCATCAACCCGGCCATCACCCATGGCATCTCGCATGTGGTCGGCTCGATCGAGGTGGGCAAGATCGCCGACATCGTGCTGTGGAAGCCGGCCTTTTTCGGCGTCAAGCCATCCATGATCCTCAAGGGAGGCATGATCGCAGCGGCCCAGATGGGCGACCCCAACGCCTCCATCCCGACCCCGCAGCCGGTGCACTACCGGATGATGTTCGGCGCCTTCGGCGGCGGCCTGAAAAAGTCGTTCACCTTCGTCTCGCAAGCGGCTTTTGACGCCGGCATCCGCGCCGAACTGGGCCTGTCCAAGACGGTGATACCCATCAAAGGCACGCGCGGCCTGCGCAAGCGCGACATGATCCACAACGGCGCCACCCCCAGAATGGAAGTCGATCCCGAAACCTATGAAGTACGCGCCGACGGCCAGTTGCTGGTCTGCGAAGCGGCCGTCGTTCTGCCGCTGGCGCAGCGCTATTTTCTTTTCTAAAGCCTATGCTTACCCTGCACACGAAACTCGACTCCGCACCGGCCATCGATGGCGAACTGGTGCTGCCCTACGACCAGCGCGAACGCTGCCGCCTGCGCGCGCGCCTCACCTCCGGCGAGGAAGTGGCGCTGTTCACGGTACGCGGCACGGTGCTGCGCGACGGCGACCTCTTGACCGGCGAAGACAAGCGGGTGATCCGCGTGGTGGCCGCGCCCGAACCGGTCTATGCGATCCATTGCGTGGACGCGCACATGCTGGCGCGCTGCGCCTTCCACCTTGGTAACCGCCATACTCAAACCCAGATCGCACCTGGCGTGCTGCGTATCCGCGTGGATCCGGTGCTGCGCGAGATGGTCGAAGGACTGGGCGCCAAAGTGGAAGAAGAGCGCGCCCCGTTCGAACCCGAGTCGGGCGCCTACTCCGGCGGCGGCCACAGCCACCGCGACGACGGCCACCTGCTGGCACCCGTGCCGCTGCGCCAGAAGATACATCGTCCGAGCGACCCGGTATAGCCATGAACGCCAGCGCGCTCCTGCATCTTCTGCAGTTCGCCAGCCCGGCCTTGCCGATCGGCGGCTACAGCTACTCCCAGGCGCTGGAAGCGGCCTTGGACTCGGGGCTCGTGCATGACGCCGAAAGCGGGCGCGCCTGGATCGTGCGCTACCTGCACGAGGTCGTGGCGCAATGGGACGCGCCGCTGTTCTGGCGCCTGCTCAAGGCTTTTGAAGCGCGCGACGACACCTCGATTGCCCTGTGGAGCGAACGCTTCCTGGCTTCGCGCGACAGCGCCGAGTTCCGCGCCGAGACTATCCAGATGGGCTATTCCCTCACTCGCCTGATCCATGAACTGGGCGTGGCCGACGTGGCGCCGCTCGGTGAAGAAGTCTCGCTTCCGGCGGCTTTCGCCTGCGCCGTATCGGCGCTCGGCATCGCCCACGAGGATGCGCTCCTGGCCATGCTTTTTTCGTGGGCCGAGAACCAGGTGCTGGTGTGCGTCAAATCCGTCCCGCTGGGACAGGTGGCCGGGCAGCGCATCCTGCTGTCGCTGCGGACCGGGATTGAAGTCGCTGCCGAGCGCGCCCGCACCATCGGCGACGATGAACTGTCCAACTGGTCGCCCGGCCTGTCGATCCTGTCGATGCGCCATGAGGTGCAGCACGGCCGGCTGTACCGCTCGTGAACAATCAACTTACAAGGACACACCGAATGACATCCAATCCACTGCGCGTCGGCATCGGCGGGCCGGTCGGCTCGGGCAAGACAGCCCTATGCGAAATGCTGTGCAAGGCCATGCGCGACAACTACGACATGGCCGTCATCACCAACGACATCTACACCCGTGAAGACATGGAGATCCTGCTGCGCGCAAATGCGCTGCCGCCCGAGCGCCTGATGGGCGTGGAAACCGGCGGCTGCCCGCACACCGCGATCCGCGAAGACGCCTCGATCAACCTCGAAGCCATCGCCCGCATGCAGGCCGACTTTCCCGACCTGGACCTGATCCTGATCGAGTCCGGCGGCGACAACCTGGCCGCCACCTTCAGCCCCGAACTGTCCGACCTGACCCTGTACGTGATCGACGTGGCCGGCGGCGAAAAGATCCCGCGCAAGGGCGGGCCGGGCATCACCCGCTCGGACCTTTTGATCATCAATAAGACCGACCTCGCGCCGCACGTCGGCGCGAACCTGGACATCATGGCCCAGGACGCCAAGCGCCAGCGTGGCGAGCGGCCCTTCGTGTTCACCAATTTGCGAAGCGGGGAGGGGGTGCAGGAAGTGATGGCGTTTATCCGGCGCCAGGGATTGATGGAGGCTTGAGCGGAATTCATGGGGAAATTAACTTGCATTCTGGAAAAGATGTCACTAACTCCCTCCACTTGACAGGAAGGGGGTGGTACGGCTATTTTACTGACTGGTTAATTAACCTTTAGGTTTATCATGCAAGCCGACACGCTCAGCGCGACGTTCGCGGCACTGGCCGATCCGACCCGCCGGGCCATCCTGGCTCGCCTGGCTGAAGGCGAAAGCTCGGTGACGGCGCTGGCCGAGCCATTCGCCATGAGCCTGCCCGCGATCACCAAGCACCTCAAGGTGCTGGAGCGCGCAGGTCTGGTGACGCGTGCGCGCCAGGCCCAGTGGCGCCCATGCCGGCTCGAAGCCGCGCCGCTGCGCCAGGCCACGGACTGGATGGCGCAATACCGCCAGTTCTGGGAACAAGGATTCGATAAGCTCGACGACTACCTCACCACCATCCAGGCAGCTCAACCCAACAAGGAGAACAGCAATGACCAATCCTGAACCGAATGTCGACTTCAACCTGATGCGCACCTTCGACGCCCCGCGCGAACTGGTCTTCAAGACCATGGTCGAGCGCGAGCACCTGCAGAAGTGGTGGGGTCCGCAAGGCTGCACCATCGAGGTGCTGAGGCACGAGCCGGTGGTTGGCGGTGTGTTCCACTACTGTATGCGCTTCGCGCCCGGCGTGGAGATGTACGGCCGCTTCGACTTCCGCGAAATCAGCCCGCCTGACAAGCTGGTATTCGTGAATGGCTTCGCCGACGCGGCCGGCGAGCGCATCGCCCACCCCATGGCCCCGGGTTGGCCGGTAGAGGTGGTCAATACCGTGGTCCTGCAGGAGCTGGAAGGCAAGACCCACATGACCCTGCATTCCACGCCGATCAACGCCAGCGAAGTCGAAAGGCAAACCTTCAAGGCCGGCCACGCCTCCATGCAGCAGGGTTTCGGCGGCATGTACGAGGTCTACGATAAGTACCTGGCGTCCCTCAAGGGGTAAACGTCAAGGCTTACAGGCTGGGGTAGTCCGTATAGCCTTCCGCGGTCGGCGCATAGAAGCTCTCGCTGCGGGCCGGGTTGAGCGGTGCATTGGCGGCCAGGCGGGCCGGCAGGTCCGGATTGGCGATGTACCATTTGCCGAATGCGACCGCGTCGGCTTCACCATTGCGCAGCAGCTGCTCGGCGCTCTCGCGGGTCATCTGCTCGTTGGCGATATAGATGCCGCCGAACTCCTGCTTGAGGTAGGGTCCAAGGCGCGGTTTTTCCTCGCCTTGTCCAAGGCCCTCGCGAGCGCAGATGAAAGCGATCTTGCGCTTGCCCAGTTCGCGCGCCAGGTAGCCGAAGGTCGCCTTCGGGTCCGAGTCGCCCATGTCGTGATCGTCGCAGCGCGGCGCCAGGTGCACGCCCACGCGGCCCGCGCCCCACACATCGATACAAGCGTCGGTCACTTCCAGCATCAGGCGCGCGCGGTTCTCGATCGAGCCGCCATAGATGTCGGTGCGCTTGTTGCTCCCATCCTGCAGGAACTGGTCGAGCAGGTAGCCGTTCGCGCCGTGTATCTCGACGCCGTCGAAGCCTGCGCGTTTGGCGTTCTCCGCACCTTTCCGGAAGGCCGCCACCACGCCGGCGATTTCACCCTGCGCCAAAGCGCGCGGCGTAACGAAAGGGCGCTTCGGGCGCAGCAGGCTGACGTGGCCCTTGGCCGCGATCGCGCTCGGCGCCACCGGCGCTTCGCCATTCAGGAAGGACGGATCCGAGATGCGGCCCACATGCCACAACTGCAGCAGGATAGTGCCGCGCGCCTTGTGGACGGCGTCGGTCACCAGCTTCCAGCCCTCCACCTGGCTCTCGGACCAGATACCCGGCGTATCGGCATAGCCCACTCCCTGCGGCGTGACGGCGGTCGCCTCGGAGAGGATCATGCCGGCGCTGGCGCGCTGCACGTAGTACTCGGCCATCAGTGCATTCGGCACGCGGCCGCCGCCGACTGCGCGCGCCCGGGTCAGGGGCGCCATCATGATGCGGTGCTTGAGTGGCAGGTCGCCGATAACGATGGGATCGAAGAGGGTTGTCATGCTGATTCCTTTCTTGTTGGACTGACTAAGATGAATCCATTATATTTGTGCTGTCCATGGTGATAAATAGCGTCTCATCCATTACACTTTCAATGTGATGTAATGAATGGAGGCCCTATGCGGCGGCAGTTTGACGATATCTTGTTGGGCAGCATAGAATTATTTTGCCTCGCGGCCGAGTTCAAGAGCTTCACGGCCGCCGCGGTGGAAGCGGGCGTCACGCCTGCGGCGGTGAGCCGCTCGGTGGGCCGGCTGGAAGAACGGCTGGGCGTGCGGCTGTTCGTGCGCACCACCCGCCAGATCCGTTTGACCGAGGGCGGGCAGGCATATTTTGAGCAATGCCGCGAAGCGCTCGGGCGGCTGGTCGAGGCCGAGCGCGAGATTACAGGGCGCCAGGCCGAGCCGAGTGGCACGCTGCGCATCAGCGTGCCGACCTCGTATGGACACTACCGCGTGCTGCCGCTGCTGCCGGCGTATCGCGCGCTGCATCCATCGGTCAAGGTCGAGGTCCACCTCAGCAACCGCAATATCGACTTTGCCGACGAAGGCTACGACGTGGCGATCCGCGTCAGTCCCCCGGTCGAATCGAACCTTATCGGACGCAAGCTCGAGGATGCCGACGTGATGCTGGTGGCAGCGCCAGCGTATCTGGAACGGCGCGGCGTGCCCGCCAGCGTGGCCGAACTGGCGCGGCACGAATGCATCCTGTTCGAGCTGCCCAGCAGCGGGCGCCAGGTCAACTGGCTGTTTCGCGAGGGTGGCCGCGACATCGAAGTGCCGGTCGACGGCGGTTATACGGTGACCGACGACGTGCTGGGCTGCCTGACCTTGGCGCGCAGCGGGGCGGGGGTCGCACAGACCTTCCGCTTCATCGCCGAAGAAGACTTGCGCAATGGCGCGCTGGTCGAAGTGCTGCCGCGGTTCGGCGGGCGTTCGCGCCCGATCGCCTTGCTGTATCCCTCCAACCGCCATGTACCGCTGCGGGTGCGCAGTTTCGTCGACTTCCTGGTAGCCAGGCTGGCGGGCAATCCCAAAGATCAGGCCGCCACTTAGTGCGCACACGCGACACCAACGTCGTTTGCATACGATTTCACCAACCCTGGGGTCACTGCCCACATTGATATACGAGCTCAGCCAGAAAACATAATAATCCCGGCGTGGCGATCGTAATCCCCGAGATATTCCAGTTCCCCTGACCCGGATAAGTTTCGACGGCGCCCAGTTAATAATGGCCGATTCCGCTTACATACCAGGCCGACGCTGAGTTGGTACACCAAAGGGCGGCGAGTTGTTTTGACAGCGTTTCATTCCGTGCCCCTCTCGCTCCGTGGCTCCCGTGTAGCGGTGCCAATCCAAAATATACGACGGGTCGCCGTCAGCTTAATAACAGTAAGGTCGGCCAATAGGCCGCCGCCGAAAATGCCCCAGCCTCAAGTCGGTAATCGGAAGGGGCGGCGTTTTATGGAAATGGGCGAATTGGCGGACGGGTTTGATTGTTACTGCCGAGTTCGTATATCAATGTGGGCAGTGACCCCGGGGGTTGGGGGAATCTTGATGGGCCAGCTTGTTCGGCGGGGCCGGTGTACACTGGCGGTCCTATCCAGCGGGGACGGCCTCCGCGCCTTGCACGGAGTTCGGCCCGGACGACCAGGCCTTTTTTGGGAGTCCATCATGAGTCACCATTCCTGGGTATTTCTTGTTATCGCCGGCATTCTTGAGGTCGCTTGGGCGATCGGGCTGAAATATACCGAGGGCTTCACCAAGTGGCTGCCGACCTGCCTGACCTTGATAGCCATGACCGGCAGTATCATCATGCTCGGCCTCGCGCTCAAACACCTTCCGGTCGGTACCGCTTATGCGGTATGGACAGGCATCGGCACCGTCGGCACGGCCATCCTCGGCATGGTGCTGCTGGGCGAGCCGGCAGGCGCGCTGCGCCTGGGCTGCATCGGCTTGATCGTTGCCGGTATCCTGGGCCTGAAGGTGCTGACCCCTTAATCCCCGGCTGCTAAGTACCGGTCGAATTCCCGGTCTACGCACGTCATGTAGTACCACTCGTCGCCGGCCGCCGCGGCGGCATCGGGGAACAGGATGCGGCCGGTGTACTCGGCCAGCACGGGCGTGCCGTCCGCCCGTGTGCCGATTTGCTCACCCTTTTCGACCGGATCGAAGCTCTTCCAGCCGCGGCTGAAGCTGTCGCCCTCGGCATCCCGGTCGTACACCGCCACCATCGACAGCGCTTCCATCTCATCGAGGCCCACCGGTCGCGGACCAGGAGCGTCGATCATCCGCAGGTGGGCCAAGGTGTTGAGGATGGCGCGGTACGCGACTTCGGGCGCGCCTGGAGCATTGTGCTGCCCGCATTCGAGCGTGAGGGCGTAGCCGCCCCTTGACCGCATGTATTCGGTGGTGCCGACGCCGAAGCGCAAGACCGTTTGCAGGTGTGCCGGATCGGAGGCATGGCGCCGCTGCACGCCGCCGCTGTAGGTCGCCAGCCACCCGTTGACAAAGCGCCGTACGCCAAGCCGGCGCGCAAGGGCGCGCTCTGGTTCGGCGTGGGCAAACGGTTCGATCGCCCCATCGTTATTGCGCGGCCCAACCATGACGAAGGGTTCGCCCTCATCACTGAAGGAATGCAGGTCGAGTAGCACGTCATGCCGCGCCAGAAGAGGGCAGAGCCAATTGGCGACGCGGTCTTCGAAGTCTTGTGGGGCGTCTTTGGGGAACAGGTTTCGGTTCAGATTGCGTTCGCCGCCACGCTGGCCCAGCGCATAGGCCAGCGGATTGGTGACGGGGACGAAGGTGACGCTGCCGCGCACTATGTGCAGGCGCCCGCCGTCGATCTCGTCGATGATGCGCAGGATGGCCTGGGTGCCGCAGGTTTCATTGCCGTGCACGGCGCCGGTGACGATCAGCCGCGGGCCGCTTTCAAGCGCGGTGAAATTGATCGATTTGAACTGAAGCTGGTGCGCTGCGCTCATGGTGCGTTCCCGGTAGTGGCGTCGCACTCGATTCTAACGGATTGGCTGGCGCAGGCGCCACCGTCATGGCATCATCGCCGCTTTGTCCGCCATCGTTTCCCATGCCGATAATCCCAGCATCTGGCCGTAACGCCGGCCTCGATACCCTGCGCGCGCTGGCGATCGTGCTGGTGACGCTGCATCACTATGTGCTCTTCGTCAGCGGTGAAAGTACCTTCGGCGCGGTGGGCGACGCCGGCTGGATCGGCGTGGACTTGTTCTTCGCATTGTCGGGCTACCTGATCGGCAATCAGATCTTCGCCGCGCTCAAGCGCCCTGAAGGCCTGCCGCTCGGGCGCTTTTATGCGCGCCGCCTGCTGCGCACGGTGCCGAACTTTTATGTGGTGCTGGCGCTGTATGCGGCCTGGCCCTGGTTCCGCGCGGGCCTGGAACTCCCGCCTTTATGGCGCTTCCTGACCTTCACCCAGAACATCAACCTCATGCCCGGCACGGCGTTTTCGCATGCGTGGTCGCTGTGTATCGAGGAGCAGTTCTACATGCTGTTGCCGGCGGCCGCGCTGCTGCTGGCGCCCGGCCGCCGTTCGCCGGCGTGGAGCTGGGCGGCGATTGCACTGGCCTTCGCAGGCGGTATGCTGGCGCGCGGCTGGATCTGGAACGAGATGGTGGAGGGCCAGGCGCAGGGTAGCCTGAACTACTTCCGCTATATCTATTATTCGTCGCTGTGCCGCGTCGATGAGCTGGTCGCGGGCGTGGCGCTGGCGCTGGTCAAGAATCATTATCCGGCACCGTGGCGCCGCCTTACTTCACACGGCAATGCCGCGGCCTTGCTCGGAATCGGGGTGCTGGTGGTGGCGTGCTGGTGGTTCCTCGGCGATCGCATGGGCGCCGGGGTCACGCTGTTCGGCTATCCGCTGCTGGCGCTGGGGTGCGCTTCGCTGATTGTGTCGGCGCTGAGCGAAGGCTCGCTCTTGCAGTCCCTGCACGTGCCGGGCGCGCGGCAGCTGGCTTTATGGTCGTATGCGATCTATCTGACACACAAGCAGGTGTGCATCCTGGGCAGTTCGCTGTTGACCGAGGCCGGCGTGGCGGCCGATAGCGCGACCTCGATCGGGGTGCTGCTGGCGGCATCGGTGCTGTCTGGCTGGCTGCTGTACAGGCTGGTCGAGCTGCCTTTTATGGCGCTGCGCGAGCGATATTTTCCATAAGGCTGGCCCGTCAGGCTTCAATCACGCCGAAGCCGGACGGGGTCGCGCTCAGGAAAGCCATCACCGCATTCGGGTCGCCGTCGCTGTCGACGATCACCCTGCGCAGGCCTGGCATGGCCTCGTGGGTGTGCGGGCTGCGGTAGGCGTCGATCAACAGGGCGATCAGGTCGGCCGGATTGCCGCAGGAGCGCCGCATGCGCGCTTCGATCACGGCCAGCAGTTCGCGCTGCATGCGCGGCGTGGGATTGACGATGTGGGCGAAAATGCTGGGCGTGTTGGCGATGGAGCCGCACAGCGAGCGTTCGATCTCGTCGGGCTTGAGGTCGGAGGCGATGTCGAAGTAGGCGCGGTTCCACCGGGTGCGGGCGTGGGCGTGCCCCGAGGGGAAGGAGTCGACCGTCTCGAAGCCGCACATGCGGCTTAACGAGGCGATCGCGCTGTTCAAAGTAGATAGCAGTGGCATTGCGCTAGTTTAGCGCAAGCGCGCACACTTAGGCGACGGCGGCGTCGATGTCGGCGTTGGCCTGGGCCTGGGCTTTGGCGACCGCTTCAGGACCCATGCCCATGCCTTCGGCGTAGACGAAGGTGACGTCGGTCATGCCGAGGAAGGCCAGGAAGTTGCGCAGGTGCGGCACCTGGCTGTCGCTGGCCGCGCCCCGGTGCACGCCGCCGCGCGCCACGGCCACGTAGACTTTTTTGCCGGCCAGGTGGCCGACCGGGCCGGTGGCCGTGTAGCTGAAGGTCACGCCGGCGCGGGCGATGGCGTCAAACCAGGCTTTGAGCTGCACGGTGATGCCGAAGTTGTACATCGGGGCGCCGATCACCAGCACGTCGGCTGCCTGCACCTGGGCGATCAGGGCGTCGTCGAGGGCGACGCGGGCGGCTTGTTCGCTGCTGCGCTGGTCGGCCGGGGTGAACAGGGCGCCGAGGGCGGCTTCGTCCAGCACCGGGTGCGGGTCGCTGGCCAGGTCGCGCCGTACCACTTGAGCGCCAGGGGCGGCGGCGGCCAGCTTGGCGACGATGGCGTCGGCCATGCGGGTGGATTCGGAACCTTGGCTGCGGGCGCTGGAATTAATTTGCAAGATGTTCATTTTTATTTCCTTCTCTAGGGGGCGAACTGCGATGTAGACACTTTACGCGTTCCAAAAACAAAGCGGAAGAGCTTAAAATGGATAACATTATTCAACTGGTGGAACAATCAAATGAATGTGGAACCGAATGACCTGCTTTTGTTCGCGCGGATTGTCGAGGCGGGCAGCTTCAGCATGGCGGCTGAACGGGTGGAATTACCCAAGTCGACCGTGTCCCGCCGGATCGCTCTGCTCGAAGCCCGCCTGGGCGAGCGCCTGCTCCAGCGGACCACGCGCAAGCTGGTGCTGACCGAGTTCGGCGCCAGCCTGCTGGAGCACGCGCGCAAGGTGGTGGACGAAGTGGAGGCGGCCGGCGCCATGGTGCAGCACCGCCAGCAGGCGCCCAGCGGGCGGCTGCGTATCTCGATGCCGGGCGACTTCGCCAATCTGGGCATGACCGATATGGTGAGCGCCTTCATGCGGCGTTATCCGGCCGTGACGGTGGAACTGGACCTGTCGCCACGCCGCGTGGATCTGCTGACCGAGAACTTCGACATCGCGATCCGCATGGGCGACCTGCCGGACGACGCTTCGCTGAGCGCGCGGCGGGTGGTGGCCGAGCATGTGGCCTTGTATGCCTCGCCCGAGTACATCGCGCGGCGCGGCATGCCGCAGACGCCGGACGACCTGGTGACGCATGAGCTGCTGTGCCTCTTGAGCCGCGGCGGTGGCGCCTCGCCGTGGATCCTCACGCGCGGCAAGCATACCTGGCAGCGCGAGCTGCCGGCCCGGCTGACGGCCAATTCGCCCGACCTGCTGGCGCGTATCGCCTGCGCGGGCGCGGGCATCGCGGCCAGCTCCGACCTGTTTGCCGAAACCTATGTGGAAAAGGGAGAGCTGGTACGGGTGCTGCCGGAATGGGAACTGCCAGGCGTAACCGGCTGGGCCGTGTTTCCCGGCCGGCGGCTGATGCCGGCCAAGACCCGCGCCTTCCTCGACATGATGGAGGAATTTTGTTGCGCGGAGGCGCGCAAGCGCATGCGCATCTAAGGCGCGGGCTTGGCGGCCAGCTGTTCGCGCTGGCGCGCCAGTTGCACCTGAATGGCCTTGCCGGCCTTGATCTGCGGATTGGAGTAGCCGTCGTCCTTGCCGGCTTCGATCTCGCGCTGCTTGATGATAGGGCGCACCGCGTTGTGCGCCTGTTCGAACGAGAGCGTGTGCTTGCGCAGCTGTTCGTCGTACATGGCGCGTCCAAAGAAGGTCAGGTCGGATTTGCTGCCGCAGCCGTAGGAGGTGTGGTCGGCGTCGGAGGCGCTCATTACCAGGGTGCCGTCGCCGGCCAGCGGGTCGATCCAGCTGCCGGAATAGCAGGCCGAGATCGACAGCACGCGGTAGCGGATGCCGGCTTCGTCGAGCCATTTTTTCAGTTCCGCCGGGACGACCGGTCCCACCTCGAGCGGGGCGAACTGCGCGGCCAGTTCGCCATTGCTGGCACCGTGCGAGGTGAGGTGGATGAACAGCACGTCCTCGCTGGTGTCCATGATGCTCGCAATGGATTCGATGGCGCGCTGCAGGTTGAGCGGCGTGGCCCATGGGCGCTGGGTTACCGTCTCGCGGTGGTTCAGCAGCTGCAGGCCGCGCCCTTCGGCGTCGAAGCGTTTCGCCATCACGCTGGAGACCATCTCGCTCTCGCGGCGGAATACCTCTTCGCCTTCGTATGGGGCGAAGGTGATGGTGTACATATCGATGACGCCGGGCCGCTGCGCTTTGAGCGCGGTCAGCTGGTCGTCCAGCAGCGGCAGCTGTTCTTCGATCATCTCTTGCGATATGGCGAAGGCTTCCTCCTGGGCGGCTTGTTCTTCGGGCAGGCGCCAGAACGCCGATGCGGGATCGAGATATGCGGCGGCGAATGCCGCGAGACCCACCGCGATGCTGGCCGAAATGCGCGAGGCGGCGCGGCGGGCGGCGCGGGCGAATACCACCAGCTGCGCCAGCGTGGCCCAGAATACCGGCACCGTCCAGGCCATGGCGTACTGGCGGTCGCCGAGAGCGTCGAGGGCGTTGTACTTCAGGAGACCCGTAAACGCCAGGCCGCCGATCAGTGCCAGGCAAGCCAGCTGCGCCAGCAGCAAAGACATGATCTGGGCGGGCACGGGAGCGCCATCTTCGCGGGCGCGCGCCGTGTAGCTGGCCCAGGCCATCAGCGCGGCCATGAAGCCGGTCTGGGGCAGCGACTTGGGATCGAATACCGCATCGGCGCCGACCCACAGGCGCTGAAAGCCGATGACCAGCATGAGCCACACAGCGGCCAGCATGGCCAGGCGCGCCGGGCTGGGTTCTACGCGCTCCCAGCGTACGCGCATGAACAGCAGCGAACGCGCGCCTTCGATCAGCCAGCGCAAGATCATGCGGGGCGGTTGCCCATCATTTCGCCCAGGCGGATCGGGCGTTCCGGCCCCCATGCCGGGTTGAAGTCGATCACCCCAGGGCGGAACAGCATGACGATGGTGGAGCCGAGCAGGAAGCGGCCCATCTCTTCGCCCTTCTTGAGGATGATGTTCTGGTCCTCATAGCGCCATTCGCGCAGTTGTCCGGCGCGCTGGGGATTGACCACGCCATGCCACACGGTCTCGATGCTGCCGACGATGGTGGCGCCCACCAGCACCAGCACGAAGGTGCCGTGCTGCTCGGATTCGAACACGCACACCACCCGCTCGTTACGGGCGAACAGGTTGGGGATGCCGCGCGCGGTGGTGGGGTTGACCGAAAATAGCGCGCCCGGCACATAGATCATGCGCGTCAGGCGCCCGTCGCACGGCATGTGCAGGCGGTGATAGTCGCGCGGGCTGAGGTAGAGATTGGCGAAGCTGCCGTGCTGGAACTGGGCCGCCAGCGCCGCATCGCCGCCGACCAGCGCGGTGGTGGTGAACTTGTGGCCCTTGGCCTGGAAGATCTGGTGGTCGTCGATGCTGCCGCACTGGCTGATGGTGCCGTCCACCGGGCAGATGAAATCGGCGTCGGCCAGCGGACGCGCGCCTTCGCGCAGCGCGCGTGTGAAGAAGTCGTTGAAGCTGGTATAGCTGGTGATGTCGCCGTTCGCGGCTTCGTCCATGTTCACGCCGTACTTGCCCACAAACCAGCGGATCAGGGTGGTCGTGTAGTTGCCGCCCTTGGCGCCGGCGATGCGGCCGGCGAACTGGGTCAGGGCCTGCTTGGGCAAGAAGTACTGCGGAAGGACTTTTATACGTGACACGTTCGCGGCCTCGGACAGAATGAGAAATGTCGGCAATTATGCCTTGGCGGCGCCGGAATGGCGAATTTGACGCGCATGAATAAATAATTGCTTAAACGCCAGCATTTCTCCGTGTTATCGATGACAATAGCGCTCGCCCCAAAAATTCACTTTAAAATCATGCAAATATATTCGCTGCCACGCTTGTCCGTGCTTGCCGCCGCATTGGCGCTGGCTTTCGACAGCCAGGCCCAGGTGTCCACCGACACCGTCAAGCCGGCCACGCCGGCCATTCAAAAGGTAGAAGTCAAGGGATCGGCCGGCGACTACGATGCGCGCCGCGACGACACTGCCAGCAAAATCGTGCTCGGCCAGGCCGAGATCGTGAAGCACGGCGACACCAATCTGCTGGACGTGCTCAAGCGCCTGCCCGGCGTGACGGTGAGCGGCGCGGCCGGCCGCGGCGGCGAGATCCGCATGCGCGGCCTGGGCAGCGGTTACACCCAGGTGCTGATCAACGGCGAGCGCGCGCCGGCCGGTTTCTCGATCGATTCGCTGGCGCCCGAGCTCATCGAACGCATCGAGGTGATGCGCGCGGCCAGCGCTGAGTTCAGCACGCAGTCGATCGCCGGCACCATCAACATCGTGCTCAAGAAGTCGGTCAGCAAGGCGCAGCGCGAGTTCAAGGGAGGCGTGGCGGCCGGCCGGGGCCTGCTTAATCCCACACTGAACCTGCAGCTTTCCGACCGCAAGGAAGCTTTCTCGTACTCGATGGGCGCGGACTTCAAGCACACCCGCTTCGAGCGCGATTCCTCGCTCAGCGAGGAAGGCCTTGCGCCCGATGGCACGCCCAGGCTGCGCCGCAGCGGCAGCTTTCACGAAGACGGCACGCTCGACCTGGTCAGCCTCGCGCCGCGCCTGAACTGGACCATGGACGGCGGCGACACGCTGACCTGGCAGGGCTTCTTCAATTATTCCCGCTTCGCGCGCGAGTCGCAGGCGCCGACCAGTACCCAGCTCGGGCCGCCTGCGCAGTACCCGCTGGTCGACTGGACCCTCAGTAACCGCAACACCTTTTTTCGCAGCGACCTGGCATGGGTGAAGAAGCTGGCCGAGGGCAAACGACTGGAGGTCAAGGTCGGGGGCGTCCATGGCGATTTGCGCAACGATTCCTACCGCCTTGGTTTCACGCCCGAGCGAGCGCCACTGCTCGACAATCATGTGCGTTCGCGCGGCACTGACCGCGGTTTTAACACGGTCGGCAAGTTCATCACTCCGGTCGTCGAAGGCCACGCCCTGGCGTTCGGTTGGGACGGCGGAATCGACAAGCGAGGCGACCGCCGCATTCAGGTCGAGCAGCCGCTTCCCGGTATTGTTCCGGCCAACAGCGACGAGACTTTCAGCGGCGAGGTCACGCGCCTGGCGGCGTTCGGGCAGGACGAGTGGAACATCACCCCGCGCTGGTCGGTGTATGCCGGCCTGCGCTGGGAAGGCATTCGAACCACCACCGCCGGCACGACCTTCGCCGGCGCGCGTTCACGCAGCAGCGTGTTCAGCCCGATCTTCCAGACCTTGTACAAGCTGCCCGATACCAAGGGCGACCAGCTGCGCCTGGCGCTGACCCGCACCTACAAGGCGCCAATCACGCAGAGCCTGATCCCGCGCCGCTTCACGGTGGCCAACAACAGCTCGACCGAGCCTGATTTCGCCGGCAATCCAAACCTCAAGCCGGAACTGGCGCTGGGGATCGATGCGGCCTATGAACATTACTGGGGCGAGGGCGCGCTGGTGTCACTCAGCGCCTCGGTGCGCCGCATCGACGATTACACCCGCACCGGCGTGTCGCTGTGGAGCGACGGTCGCTGGGTGGCCAGCCCTGAAAACAGCGGCAGGGCGCTCTCGCGCGGCCTGGAGTTCGAGGCCAAGTTCCCGCTCTCGGCCGTCATGCAAAAGGCGCCGGCGCTGGACCTGCGGCTGTCGCTGAGCCGCAACTGGTCGAGCGTGGATGAGGTGCCGGGTCCGGACAACCGGCTCGATCAGCAGACGCCGTTCTCGGCCACTTTCGGCATGGACTACAAGCGCGGTCCACTGACCGCCGGCGGCAGCTACGTGTTCCGCAACGGCGGCCCGGTGCGCATATCGATTGCGCAAAGCGCCTACCAGTCGGTGCGGCGCGACCTGGAACTGTACGGCTTGTGGAAATTCGACCAGCGCCACCAGTTGCGCCTGGCGCTATCGAATATCCTGGGCCAGGACTTCATCAACCAGAGCAGCTATGCCGACGCCGGCGGCAGTGTCCACCGGCGTTTCGTCTATCCGGGCGACGTATCGCTGCGCGCGGTGCTGGAGATGAAGTTCTAGGCTAGTTTATAGCCGGTCTTGTGGGCGCCGAACCAGCGGCGCGCCACCAGGATGGCGAGGATCTGCATCGCCGCGCACAGGAAGAAGGTGGTGCCGATGCGCCAGTCCTGGGGCGGCAGGTGGCTGACGGCACCCAGGATGGTGGTGCCGACCAGCGGCGTGACGACTATGCCGACGCTGCTGATCGACTGCAAGGACCCCATCAGCTCCCCCTGTTCGTTGGCGCCGGTCGACTTGGAGATGATTCCCTGCAGGGCCGGACCGGTGGCAAACGACAGCAGGTTGCACAGGATGAAGGCGTACATCATCCAGCCCTGCGTGGCCAGGCCGTACAGCACGTAGGTGATCGCTCCGGAACACAGGCCGATGATGGCCAGGCGCTTGTCGCCGAACCGGCGAATCAATATGCTGAGCAGGCCGGCCTGGACAACGGCGGCGCACAGGCCCACGCAGAACAGGGCGATGCCGTTGTCGCGCGGGGTCCAGTTGAAGCGGAAGGTGGTGTACAGCACCCACGTAGTCTGCAGCATCATCTGGGCGCAGGTCATCAGCGTGTACACGATGACCAGGCCGCGGATGTCGGTGCGCTTTAGCAGCTTGACCAGCGCGCTGAAGGGATTGATGCGCGCGAGCTCGAATGGTTTGCGTTCCGATTCGGGCAGCGATTCCGGCACGGCGATCCAGCCGTAGAGCAGGTTGGCGAAGCTCAACGCGGCCGCCACATAGAACGGCAGGTGCAAGTCGACATTGCCGAGCAGGCCGCCCAGCATGGGGCCGCAGATGAAGCCTAGTCCGAAGGCCGCGCCGACCTTGCCGAAGCTCTTGGCGCGCGAGTCGTGATCCGACACATCGGATGCATATGCCGAGGCCACCGACATGCTGGCCGAGGACATGCCGCCGATGACGCGGCCGATGAACAGGAAAGCCAGGTTGGGTGCCCAGGCGGTGGCCAGGAAGTTGATGCCCATGCCGGCCATGGAATACAGCAGTACCGGGCGGCGTCCGACCCGGTCGCTGATCGCGCCCAGCATCGGCATGAAGATGAACTGCATCAGCCCGAAAACCGTGCTCAGAATCCCGAACCACAGGGCCTGCTGCTCGCGGCCCTGTACGAACTCGCCCACCAGCGGCGGCAGCACCGGTACGATCAGGCCGATCCCCAGCATGTCGATGAAGACGCAGATCAGTACGAAGTTCAGGTTGCCTTTGGATGCCGGTGGTCGATTCGATGGGCTCATGAGGTGCGCCGATAAGGGGAAGCGCACATCTTACCGTGTTACCGTGGCCTATGTGACATCAGTGATATTTTTGGCATCCTGGCAGCGATGCTGCGACAGCGCATCAGCCGCGCCGTTCTTGTGGCGCGGTACCCAATGCAGGCTGGCCTTGTCAATTTGCCCGAGCAGCGTGATGGCCTGGGCACGGAACATCGCCAGCGAAGGCGCCGCGTCGGCATCAGGGCCGATGACGTCATCGATCACCACCCGGCTGTCGCCGTGAATGGCGAGGTCGTGGGCGCCGGCCCGCACCGCCGCCTCCAGTACGGCGATCAGTGCGCGGTATTCGGCCTCGCTGCTGTTGCCGTAGCCGATATCGCTGGAGATTTCGATGCGCTCGCCCGCCGGGCCGGCAAGGACGGCGCCGATGCTGCAGTGCCCGGGGTTGGGGCGCGCCGAGCCGTCGAACCAGGCGCGCCATGCGCTGGCCGGTGGCGTATGGCGCTCGCGGTGCGCCATGCGAACGGCTTCGCGCCGTGCCTGGCGTGCGCTGTCGCGGCCTACTGCGGCGGCACGGTCGGCGGCGCGCTCAAGCAGCAACTGGGCCAGGCCCGCCGCGCCGGCCTTCTGGGTCAGCACGGCGCGCAATTCATGTTCTTCCGATAACCCGGAACGCAGCGCCAGGCGGCGGCTGGCGGTGCGTTCGGTGTTGTAAGCTGCGGCAAGCAGTTCGCTGTATTCGATCATCCGTCCAGCATACCGCAAGCGCCGCTTAGTCGCGGTAGCGGTTATCCGGCCGGTCGTCGCGATCGTTGCGCACACCATCGCCGTCGCGGTCACGGTCGTAGCGGTTGCTCACGCCGTCGTTGTCGAGGTCACGGTCGTAGGCATCCGGCACGCCGTCACGGTCGAGGTCACGCCGGTTCCGGTCACGGCCGCGGTAGCGCTCATCCCGGTCGCGCCGGTGGCTGTAGCCGCCCTGGTAGACCGGCTCCCAACCGTCCTGGGCCAGGTAATATCCATCACGCCCGCGTTGCCATTCGTGGCGGCGGTAGTGATAGCCCTCGCGCGCCCGTTCCCAGTGGCCGGGGCGCCAGGCGTGGCGGTTGTGCTCCCAGTTCCAGTAGCCCGGCGCCCAGACATAACCGTGGCGCGGTGGCGGCACGCGCTCGTAGCGGGCCGCCGGCGGCTCCGAACCGATGTACACGCGCAGGCTGTCGGCGCTGGCGGTGAGCGGCAGCAGTGCGGCCGCGCCGGTAATCATCAATGCTGCAATGCTGAGTGCTCGTTTCATGATCAGGTCTCCTGTTTGATCTGCTACGGTTCAAATATACCGGGGCCGCGGGCAGGTTTGGAGCACTGATTCACGTCCTTACAATTGACACAGAATCTGCCGATTCACGTACAAGTCAGTAACAACTACGCGCCTTGGCACGCACGCAATGGCCATCATCTCAACCACGGTTGCTGGCGCTGCGTGCCTGTGCCAGCTGACGTTCTTCCAGCATCGATTGCAGCTTTTCGTCGGGCGTCATGCGCTTGGCGCTGACCACCACGACCTGCATCGGCACGGCCGGCGCTGCCGTTTGTGTCGTCGCATGGGCTACTGGCGCACTGCCGAGCAGGTACATGCTGGTGCAGGCAATCGCTGCGGCGGAGATGAAAACGGCTTCCATATTTTTCAGGATGTTCATGGTATTTCCTTTCAAATGCGGGTTGTCGATGGAGCCACTTTAGCCATCCCCACGCGCCGCATCCACCAGCTTGCGACGGGAGGTTGTTTTGACGCCGCGACCCGTCGAAAAGCGGGGCCGGATGTCACCTGGCCTGCTTTTGCGCCGCCCCCCGCTAGGAGCCGCCGTGGGAGGAAAAATGATGCGAGGGTGGATTGACAGGATGTTAAGCAGCATTGCCGAACGGCGCGTGGCGTGGCGGCGTGCGCGCAACTTGCGCCAC
This sequence comes from uncultured Oxalobacteraceae bacterium, assembly GCA_946479255.1. Next base: position 25,086 of record CAMLFK010000002.1, on the reverse strand, counting down.
GGCGCTTGCGCGCGCTTCCGGCTCGGCATGGCCATTCCCGTGGCCGGCCTGCTGGCGGCGGTGATCGGTGCGGTGCTGATCGCCGCCCACGCTCGCCACATCGGCGGCAGCGCTGCGGGAGCCGGCGCCGCCGACGCATTCCATGCTGTGCTGCCGGGCGCCAGCTTCGAAGTGCCCACAGGGCCGGGCGTGACGGTGTCGACCCATCCGGGCGCGACCCTGGTCATTGCCAGCGGCATGCACGGCGACGCGCCGGTGCGGATCAACCTGTGCACCCAGCTGCAGGACCAGTCGCGGACCACGTCCAGGCTTGCGCCGCTAAGGATCGGCTACCGCTTCGAGGATGTTGCGCGCCTGGCGCAGCCAGGCCAGGTGGCCCTGCACAATGTGGCGCTGGCCGGGCCCGATTCGCCAGGGCTGCCGCGCATACTGGTCAGCGGCAGCGTCAGTGGTCTCTTGAAGGTGCGCTGGGAAGGTGGCGCTCAGCAGGCCCGCTGGGCCAGCGACAGCGCCGATGCGCACAGCATGCGGCGCGCCGGATGGCTGGTCTGGCCGGGTGGGGCGCTGCACCTTCAACGGCGCCCAAGCAATGCGTGCGCGCGGGCCGGCGAGCTGGTGGTTCAGCTGCTGCGCAGCGGGACCGCCGCTTCGGCCAGTGCGAAGGTCACCGCCTACCCGGACATGGGCGAGCCGGTGAGCGTGCTGCTGCCGCCTGGTTCCTATACCGTTCCAGCGCAGGCTCCGGTCAAACTGGAAGATCAGGCCTTGTTCAATACCTTGCAGGCACGCGGGCTGGTTCGCCTTGGCAGTGGGGGCCTGGTCGAGGTGGTGCCGCGCGACCTGGCGGCATGGCGTGCGGCGCCGGGCACTGCGCGGGCGGGCGAGCTGGCCGGCTGGCGGGCGCTTACGCTCGACGCCGAAACCCAGCAGCTGATCGAACAACTCTACCGCATGGCTGACGGCCAGTACGTGCGCCGCCAGATCGAGGTCTTCAACAGCGAGCGGCGCCTGCTGGGATGGCGTGTGCGTGGTGAACAGACGGGCCAGGCGGGCCAGTGGCAGGCCAGCGTCGGTGCGGCGCCGGCCTCGGTGGCGAGCGGAATGCCGCTGTCCGGCACGCGCCTGTTCGCCGAGCTCCCGCATGGCTGGGGAGAATGGCTGCGCATAGCCGGCTGGCCGCTTGGCGCAGCCGGAGAGCCGGCACGCCTGACCCTGACCCTGGCGCGCCCTGGTGAGACGGTTGAGCTGATGCTGGCCGGCCGCTTGCTGGCGGTCGACGGCGCCGAACTTGTGGGCGGCGCGCGCGCTGCCTGCACGGGGCGAGCCTGTCCGTCGGACGACGCGGTCCAAACGCTGACACTGCGTTTGCCCGCCGGTGGGCGGATTGTCAGCGTGACCGCACGGCCGCTGGACATGGCGTCCATCGGCGGGCCGGGCGACCAGCAATACCGCCACTTGCGGCTGGCGGGCGGCAAGCTGGCCTGGCACGCGCTGCCGGCCACGCGTGCCAGGAGCGCACACGGTCCGGCCGAGCCGGTTACGCTGACCGACCGCCACGGCACCCTGTTGTGGAGTGGCGGCGCGCCGACCCAGGCTGCGGCGGAGGCCGGGCTGGCTGCCATGCTTGGCCTGCACGAGCAGCATACCGGCAGCGTGGCCGGCATGCTGGCGCGCCTGCCGTCCGCCGGCCAGGCGCACCATGCGCGCCTGTCGCTCGACCTGGGACTGCAAACGGCGGCCCAGCAAGTCCTGGACTGCATCGGCATGCGGCGTGGCCAGTGGGATGGCCGACGCTGTGGCGGCGGCCGGCCGGCTCCGGCAGGGCGCGAGGCGGGCATGGTCATCGTCGACACGGAGACCGGCGATGTGCTCGCGGCGGCCAATTCCGGGTCGGTTCCGGCGAATGTGGCCGGCCTCGCGGCCAACTGGGACGAGGTGCGCGACTTCGACCGTGCCAACCCGGCCAGGAGTCCGCTGCGCCTGCCCGCCTTTCAGCATGACGGCGGCGTGCACCGCGCCCCGGGGTCCACCTTCAAGATCGTCAGCGCGCTTGGCCTGGAACTGGCGGCGCAGCGCGATCCCCGGCTGGGCGCGCTGCTGGGCGGGCTGCCGCTTGCGGAGATCAATCGCATGGCGCGGCAGAAGGGTTTCGCTTTCCAGACCACGGCTGCCACCTATCCCTTCGGTACCGGCCTGGCCCACATCACCAACTACAAGGACCAGCACCTGGACCGGCGCGCGGTGGACGGCCGCCTGGGGCTGGCGCAGGCGCTGACGTACAGCCTGAACACCTGGTTCGCCTGGTCGGGGGAACTGTCCGACCGCAGCCTGCTCGGCCGCGCCGATGGCGGCGTGCCCGATCTGCAGCCGCTGCAAGATGATGCGCTCGATGGCGTGCGCCCGATTGTGGCGATGGCGCGCCGGCTGGGGTTTGGCCAGGCCCTGCGCCTGGACGGCGGCCTGCTGCCCGAGGATTACGACTGGTCGGACTGGGACGCATTGCAGACCAGCCCCGCGGCGATCGACCCGGTGCGCACCCGCCATGAGTTGCGCCAGATGGCCATTGGCCTGCGCATGCAGGCGACACCCTTGCACATGGCGCTGGTGGCCGGCGCGGTCGGGCAGGGAACGGCTATCGCCCCGCGCCTGTTGCTGGAACTGGACGGGCGCGCGGCAGCAATGCCCGAGGCGCGGCCGCTCGGCGTGCGGCTGGACCGGGTGCGTGCGGGCCTCAAGGGCGTGGTCGACATGGGCACCGCCGCCGGCGCCTTTCGCGACGCCGGCCTGGCGCAGGTGCGCCGCGGCCTGTCCGGCAAGACCGGCACCTCGCCCAGCACCGATACCGGCCTGTCGACCGTCTGGTTCACCGGCTGGCTGGAACCGGGCAGCCTGCCGGGGCAGCGCCGCCGGCTGGCGGTGGCGGCCTTCGTCAGCCATTCGGAGGCCACTGGCGGCGAACACGTCGCGCCGGTGGTGGCGGCGCTGCTGCGCCATATGGCCGCCCCGAAGCCCGAACAGAGGGGTAAATAGGGCTTTCAAGCGCGCCTTGCCCTTGAGCGTTGTATGGCATGATTTTGATGTGTAAAGGTAATTCAAATCATTCGTGCCACAACAAGGACGGGGAAGGTATGCGTCTGCCGGGAACCCGGTATCAGGAACATGGCTGGGAACAGGTGCGCAAACTCCTTGGGCACTGTTCCCTGCGTGCGTTCGCCCTGATCGACCCGGCCGGCCTGCTGGACAGCCCTGACGCCACGCTGGCCGACTATGTGGACCACACCGCCGAGGCCCTGCGCGCGGCGTCCGGCTCGGCGCGTGCCAGCGCCGCGGCGAACAGCTACGGCGAGAGCGCCCTCGAACTGGCCTTGAGCCTGGTGTACGAACTGCAGGCGCGGCCTGCGGACTGGGCTGCCCTGTGCGCGGCGGTCGGCGGCGAGCATGCGCGCATCGGCGCGTTCTGGACGCGGCCGGGCGGCGAGGCGATCCTGCGCAAGAAGGTCAACGATATGTACGCGCTCCTGCGCGACAAAGTCGATTCGGATAACTACCAGGTGGCTTGCGGACGTGCTTGCAGCCCGAACCGCATGTATGCCTATCGCATGCTCGACACCAGCTATGCCGCCATCGCCACGGCTTTCGCCGCCTGGGAGCACCAGCGCGAACTGGTCGGCGCCATCCTGGGCCGCGAGCTGACGGCCATGCCGATCGAAGTGCGCCAGATGAAGTCGATCAGCGGCTGCAAGGCCGAGTGGCTCCTGGCGTGGAGCGCGGCGCAGGAGGCTTTGCATGGCTCGCCAGGCCCGCTGCACACCCGCTCCAAGCGTTTCGCCGCGCTGAAAGACAAGCCGGCCAAGATCGCCGCCATGTTGACCGAGATCGGCGACTACGAAGAATTGTCATCCAACCGCGATCAGGACTGGCTTCAGGACGCTGGTGACGCAGCCGGGTGGATGGAGGATTTATGGCGCATCGTCAGTGAGGCCGACAATCCGGGCCCCGACGAGATCCTGGACAGCGCGCCGGATGATGATGAGGAGGCGTTACGCGTTGATGAACCCTTTGACGCCCGCGGCCCCGAAGACGAAGCGCGCGCCGCCGCGGTTTCACTGCCCCCCAGCTTTATGCGGATGGCAAGCGCGGCGCAGGACCGCGCCAGCTGGAGTGCGCGCATGCTGGCCGGGGAATCGCTGCCGGTCAGGCTTGCCGTGTATCTGAAACTGCTGGGCGGCGCGGATGAATCCTATCCCGACGAATGGCTGGACCCGGCCACCGGCGAGCTGCCCACCATGCAGCAGCTGGCAGGGCTCGATGGCCTGTCGCTGCCCACGCTGAGGAAGCGCCGCGACGCCGCCATCGCACGGCTGCGGGCAGCGCCCCATGAAGGAGAATGATGTGAACACGAGCGACCCGATCGACCGCAAGCTGCGGGAAAACCTGTTGCTGGGCTCGCGCAAGGAAGGCGACCACCTGGTACTGAGCGACGCCGTATTGCGCGGCGCCCTGAGCGCTACCCGGCACCTGACGCCGGCTGAAGCGGCCGCCTTGCAAGCGTCGCCGCTGACCCTGCGGCGCCTGCGCGTCCTCAGTGGCGAAATGAAGGCCAGCAAGCGGGCAGCCAACGACGACAACTGGCAGGGCAGCGTGGGCATGCTGCGTGCGGCCGCCGGCAATGCGCCTTTGGACGTGCTGGTGACCGACGATGGCCATTGGCGCCTGGACTTCATCGACCAGGACGGCACCTGGCGGGTGATCCTCGCGCTGGATGCGGCGGCGCCGTTCGCCGCGCGCCTGATGCGCGAGCAGCCGATGCTGCGCGTGGTCGACGGCGGCGGGGCGATTGCCCTGCAGGGCCGCCTCGATGCCGATGGCGAATGCGAAACGATATGGCCGTTCGAGACGCCACCGGCGGCGCACTTCCACCTGTTCGGCGCATCGTTCAAGGTCGAACAGGCATGATGGGCTTCTTCAGGCGCGCGCGCGCCGCCACCGCCGACACCAGCATGCTGGGATCGCTGAGTGTGGCCGTGCGCGTGCCTGGTGGCGTGGCGGTACCGGCGCAAGCCTGCGGCGTGGTGTTCGACCAGGCCGGGCGCATCCGCCGCGTGGATGCCGGCGCGCGCATTGCGCTTCTTGAAGGCGAGAGCGCGGCGTGTTTTCACCCGGGTCCGTACCGGATCGACATCGTGCCCTTTGCGGCGGCGCCGGAAATCGGCCTGCGGGCGGCGTTCGCCGTCGATGCCGCGGATCCGCGCGTGGCCCAGCAGCGCTTCGACCTCTACCTGGTCTCCGAGGCGGCGGGCGAACTGACCCTGGCCGGCGTCAAAGCCGCCATCGAGGCGGCCGTGCAGCGTGAACTGGCCCAGGGTCATCTTGAACTCGCGCCATGTACTTCGCTGGATGAATGGAACACCTTCCGCGCCGGCTTTAACCAGCTGCTGTACACCCGCTTCGGCATCACCGTGGACGACTGCGTACCCGTGGATCTGGGCGATGCGGTCGACTACGCGCAGATGCTGCGCGAACGCGCCGCCGGTGCCGCCGCGCCTGCCCGCGCCGACGAGCCAGTGGCGTGCGGCACGGAGATGGACCATGCCAGCACCGACCGCCAGGCCTTGCGCCGGCTGTTCCTGGAACTGCCGAGCGTAATGTGCGCACTGCGCCTGGGCGGCTTGCCGTGCGGGCAGGGTCTGTTCGGCAAACAGCAGGCGTTGTTGCAGCGGTTTGACCTGGCCAGCCTTGAAGCGGGGACCATGCCGGCCCTGGCCCTGGCCGCTCCCTGCCAGCCGCTGGCGTTGGACGAGCAGGCCAGGCGCGCGCGTGCCAGCCTGCGCGCCGCCGCCACGCTGGACGAATCATGGGCCTTGCTGGCGCGGCTAGCGTATGCCCAGCCGGAGGCGCTTGATGGCCTCTTCGATGAACTGGACCGCATCGCCGCCAACCTTGAACTGGCGCTGGCCGATCGGCGCAGGGCGCATGGAGAGCCGGCATGAACGCGCATGTGCACAGCATCCTCGACGACGGCACGGTGCTGACCGTGACGGCTACGCGCCGGCTGCGCGGCGGACGCGCCGACGTCAAGTGCAGCGCCGGCGGCGACCCGGCACTGGCCGAACGCATGCAGCAGGTGGTGCGGCTGGCACGCCACACGGAAGCGGTCTTCGACAGCCGCGACCAAGTGGTCATCAGCATGGACCGTGCACCGGCTCGCAACGACCGCGACTGGGAGCTGGCCGCCGTGCTGGCCGACCGCATGGTGCGCGCCGTGTGGCAGGCGGCGGGGCCGGTGACGGCTAATGGCTGGTCCGACCACTGGCAGCTGGGCCGCATCGACGGCCATGCGCTGCGTGGCGCGCCGCCGGGCACCATCCTCGGCGGTGAACTTGGCCATCTTGGGGCCTTGAGCGGCCAGCCTGACGCCGGTGCCAGTGTGGGATCGGCGCGCGCATGGTTCCCGCTCCACAGCGGCGGCATCAACGACAGCCTGGGCTGGGTCGAAGTGAGCGTCTTTCCACTCGATGCCACCGGCATGGAAGAGGAAGACAGCATCGCCGCGCCGGACCTGGACCTCACCGGCCAGCTGGCGGTACGCCGCACTTTGGCCGCGGCGCGCCAGTTCGACCGGCGCGGCCTGGGCCGCTGGCGCACGGTGGTGCGCTTCGGCCAGCCGCGCTTCCACGGCAATTCGTATGAATTGGCCCTGGTGATGGCGGACCGGATCGCCCGTGGCAGGGAATTCTTGCCGCGCGGCAGGATCATCGCCAGCGGCTGTTCAGCGGCATGGCATCTGGGCCGGGTGGATGCGGTCGACAGCTGTGCGCCCAAGTGCGCGCTGATCGGCGAACTTGCCTTGGCCGGGGACCGGGTACTGCTGCCGAAAGCCTGGGAGGGGCAGTTGCCGCAAGGATTTGCGGAGTTGCTTAGAGCCAAGCACGCAAGCCTGGCCCTGGTCGATCGTATTGGCATAATCTGACAATCGAGCACGGCTAGCGCGAAGAAACACAGGGTGGCTTTTGCCCTGCTAGAATCGGACGAATAACAGGAGTTGGCTATGTTCCAGATGTTTGGGTTTGGCGGTATCAAATGTGCGCGTTGCGAGCATAAAAACGCGGGGGACGCGCAGTACTGCACGCGCTGCGGCATGATCGTCGGCGCGCCGCGCAGCGAGCCGGTACTGCGCGAGAACCGCTGGGTGCCGGCGCCCGACGAACTGGCGGTGTTTTTCGGCGTGCGCGAGCTTTCGGGCCTGTTCGTCAAGACCCTGCGTGTGCCGGCCACCACCCGCGCCTACATCCTGCAAGGCGAAAAAGCCACCGAAGTGCCGCAAGGCGAGTACGAGATCGAAGGTTTTTTCAGCCGCCTCAATAACCTGCTGCGCGACCAGCACGCGGAGATCCTGATCACCCGCACCTCGCCCTTGCCGGTGCAGTTCGAACTCGATGAGCTGCCCAGCGCCGAACACCTGCAGCTGTCGGCCAGGCTGACCGTCAGCGTCAAGATCGAGCAGGTCAGCGCGTTTGCGCGCCACTTCATGACCATGCCCGGCACGGTGACCACCGGCCAGCTGCGCGAACTGCTGCGCCCGTCGGTGCGCCAGATCGCCGCCGAGTTCACCGCCGCGCAGTCGCTGCGCGACATGGCGGCCAATCCCCAGCTGCGCGACCAGTTCGACGAGCGCCTGCAAGGCGCGCTCAAGATGCGGCTGGCGCAGTTCGGCCTGGCCGCGGTACAGGTCGAGACGCTGGCGCTGCGCCACGATAAATTCGACGCCAACCGGGCCCGTCTCGGCAGCCTGTGGCTGGTGGCCGACGAGCGCCACGTGCAGCTTGAGCATGCCAAACATATCGACCAGCTGTACAACGACGAGGAATGGCAGCGCCTGTGGCGCGAAGAGCAGGAGACGCGCCTGCGCTACCGGCGCCAGGAACTGCGCCAGGACGAAAGCATCGAGAAAGCCACCCTGAGCCTCCAGAACGCGGAGCGCATGCAGGCGCTGCGCGCGCGCGAGATCGACCTGTACGGCCGCATCGCCGAGTCGCGCAGCCGCAAGGAAGCGCTCGAGCGCGGCGCCGGCGAAGCCGTGGCCGAGCTGGAACACGAACTGGCCAAGAAAGGCGCCGCACGCGCCGACCAGAACGCGGAATGGGAACACCTGCGCCAGCTGGCTCAGATCCACATGCACACCGAACTGGAGATCGCCCATCAGGGCGCGCTCGAACAGCGCCAGTTGACGCAGCAGCGCTTCTCGCACCAGTTGCTTCAGCAGCAGATCCAGAACAAGATCGCGCAGGCGCTCCTGATCGAGGACGAGAGCCGTAAGCGCGCCGAACTGGCCCGCCTGCACCAGAGCGAGCAGGCCGCCGCGCGACGGCTTGCGCAGATCGAGCAGGAACAGCACCAGGCCGAGATCGACGCACTGGCGTTGGCGAGCGCGGCGCGCAAGCGCGAAGCCCAGCGCATCGCCGAATGGGAAGATGAACTGGCTTTGGAAAAGAAACGCGAACTGCTGCGTACCGGCTCGCTCAAGGATGCGGGCGGGCGCGCCGACGTCGAGCAGGTCAATCAGAAAATCGAGGACATGAAACGCGGCGGCGCCCAGCAGGACGCCATCGCCCAGCACGAGAAGCTGCTGCGGACCATTGAAGCCGATGGCGTGCATGCGCGCCAGACGCAGCAGATCGCGCTTGAAGGCGAACAGCAGCGCCACGCGCTGCGCCAGCAGCAGCAGGAAGCCCAGTGGCAGCAGGAGCTGCGCCAGCTCGAACATGCGCGCGAAGAGCGCTTTGCGCAGATGAGCCACGTCGCTGAGATGGCGCGCATCGAAATCGCCCGGGCCGAAAGCCTTGGGGCGATGAGCGACACCGCCAAACTGGCGCTGGCAGCGGCGCCCAATGCTGCGGTGCTGGCCGATTACATGAAAACCCAGGTCCATGCGGGCATGAGCGCCGAGCAGCTGGCCGCCTTGTCGGGCGTGGTGGCTGCCGCGCATGGCGTGAGCCCGGCCGAGGCGGCGCGCGAAGCGCAAGCGCAGGTGGAGCGCGAGCGTCAGCAGCGCGACACCCAGCTGGCGGACGAACGGCGCCATCAGCTGGACCTGTTGCGCATGCAGAACGATGTCAACAAGACGGCTTTGAACTCGGTGGCACAGGCCGTGGGCCAGGTACACCATCGCCATGCCGCACCCGCCCGGCGCCACTGCCCGAACGGCCATGCAAGCGGACCGGACGACCGCTTTTGCGCCATTTGCGGCGCGGCGCTTCAAGCCTGAAGGATTTGAAAAGTAAGCAACAGCAAGGACAGATGCAAACGGCCAGAGATAAGATCCGCGAACTGCGCGCCCTGCACGAAGACGGCTTGTTAAGCCAGCAGGAGTTCGACGTGCGCAAGAATGCCATCCTGGATGCGGAGTACGCACCGCCGGGAGGCAGCGCCACGCCCATCGTGCCGTCCATCCGCATTCGCCAGGGCACCGAAATCGGCCTGATGCCAGGCCAGGAAATCGGCCCGCAGAACCGCCGCTACCGGCTGGAGCGACTGCTGGCGCACGGCGGCATGGGCCAGGTATGGCAGGCCATCGACCTGGCCACCGAAGCCGAGCTGGGACATAGCTCGATGGTGGCGCTCAAGATCCTGCCGCCCCAGATGACGCTCTCGGCCAGCCACGCGCGCCTGCTGGTGGAAGAAGCGACCCAGGCGCGCCGCCTGGCGCACGAACACATCGTGCGGGTCTATGAATGGGCGCAGGACCCGGCCACCAGCAGCTATTTTCTCATTATGGAGTGCCTGGAGGGCGAGGACCTGGACACGCTGCTGGCGCGCGAAGGCGCGTTGCCGCTGGCGCGGGTGCACGAGCTGCTCGCGCCGGTTGCCGACGCCTTGCAATACGCGTGGGACAAGCACCGGCTGGTGCACCGCGATATCAAGCCGGGCAATGTGTTCGTCACCAAAAAAGGCGAGGTCAAGCTGCTCGATTTCGGCATCGCCGCGCGCTCGCGCAGCGCCGCCAGCAGTTTCGGCATCGAGGCGCCTGGCAGTTCCGGCACCACGGGCTACCGGGCGCCAGAAGCCGGAACCCATCAGCGCCAGCCCAGCCAGGCGCTGGACGTGTATGCGGTGGCGGTGATGATTTATCAGATGGTCGAGGGGCGCGTGCCCTTCGACGGCGTGCGCAGCGCCGCCCATCACCCGGCCAAGCCGGCCGCGCTGACCGATCGCCAGTGGGAGGTGCTGCAAAGCGGCTTTGCCTTTGCGCCGGAAGCGCGTCCGCCCACGGTGGCCGCCTTGCTGGAGGCGCTGCGCACGGCCGTTGGCCCCACGCTTGAGGAAATCGCCGCGCGCGAGGCGGCCGAACGGGTGGCTCAGGAACAGCGCGCGCGGCTGTTGGCCGTGCAGCGCAAGGCCGAGGCGGAAGCTGCGGCCGTTGCCCAGGCGGCGCGCGAGAAGCAGCGCAGGGAAAAGGAAGCAATTGAGCGCGCCGAACAGGAAGCGCAGCGGCGCGAACGCAAGGAAGCCTTGCGCCAGCAGCTGCTGGCCCGGCGCCAAGCCGATGCCGAAGCGGCCCGCCTGGCCAAGGAAGAGCAGCAGCGCAAGGCGATGCAAGCCAAGGCGGCCGCCGCTTATCGCGCGGAGCAGCAGCGCGCGCGCGAAGAACTGGCGGCGCGTAACGCTGCCGAGCTGGATGCGCCGAGTGTTTCATCTCCGGCTGCACCGTCCACGCCGTCCGCCGTGCCGGTCAAGCCGGTTGCCGACGCCGACGGCGTGCTGCGCGACCGCTTCCTGGACGGGACCAATACCGGCCCGCAGCTGGTGCTGATCCCGACCGGGCGCTTCCAGATGGGTTCACCCGAGCATGAGCGCAAGATCGCCATGGGGGCCGGTTCGCAGAAATCGTGGCTGGACCGCGAGGGTCCGCAGCACTGGGTCGGCATCGAGCGGCCACTGGCACTGGGCCGTTACCCCGTCACGGTAGGCGAATGGCGCGCATTCGTGCTGGCCACCGGCTGGCAAAGCTTCGGTGAAGTCAACTGGGCGGCGCCGGGCTTTCGCCAGACCGACGAGCATCCGGTGGTGGGCGTGACCTGGCACGACGCCCAGCGCTATGTGCACTGGCTGAGCGAACAGACCGGCCAGCGCTACCGCTTGCCGAGCGAGGCGGAGTGGGAGTACTGCTGCCGCGCCGGCACCAAGACGGCATTCAGCTTTGGTGACGGCATCTCGCCGGAGCTGGCCAATTACGACGGCAACTATACCTACAACGGCAGTCCCAAGGGACCGTACCGCCAGGGCACCACGCCGGTGCATACCTTCGCGCCGAACCCATGGGGCTTGTACGACATGCACGGCAATGTGTGGGAGTGGGTGCAGGACACGGTGCACGAGAACTACGAAGGAGCGCCGGCCGATGGGCGGGCGTGGGAAGAGGGCGGCGACCAGGCCCGCCGTATTCTGCGCGGCGGTTCGTGGCTTTATAACCCGCGCTATCTCCGCTCGGCGCTGCGCAATGGATTTTCAGCGGCCTTGTCGAACGACATCGTCGGCTTCCGGGTGGCGCGCGACCTGCCGTGACAGCTTTAAATTGATCGAACCTTGTTGAGTGAACTTTGCACCTGCCAATGCACTCTAAGCTACAGTGCGAATCTACTAGGTCTTCTCCACCACGAAAACCAAGCGGTGTCGATTGGACTTGCTGATGGAAGCACTAAAGTTTTTCGGTTTATACGGTTCGCAACCGGTGCAGCAATTCGATCTTGCAGCCGAAGTGCGCTACCCGTGGCGAGTCGAATGGCGATGTTCGGCACTGCGAACGGCATTTCGCCGTAAGTAGGCGGGAAAGTAACGCCTGTCAGAGACGAATACGGTCCGCAGGACGGTTCGGGGCAGGAAGGAAAAGTAAACTAAGAATTGTGTACTTTTTTGTAAACTTTTCTGAAAGCAGGCAGATCATGCACATTCCAGAAGAAGTTCGTATCCCGGCTATCGTGTTTGCACTGGAGGCGGCATTGCTCATCGGCACTGGCCTGGTGTTCCTGGTGCTGGCGCCTTCTGGGTAAGCAGCGTGAGGCGCGCGACGGCCGTCAGGCCGTGTACATCTCGGTAAGGTAAGCGGCGTTCACCTGCTTGAGGGCCGTGCGCACGATCCAGCATTCCGGATATGGTTCCGCAGCGAAACGCGTGTGCTGCGGCATCTGGCACAGGCGGTCGAGCTGGGTCGCCGGCTCCAGCGGCGTTTCCTTGCCGCTGGCGGGGTCGAGGTGCCAGAAACCACCGTTCTGGTGGAAGATAATCGGCATCACCGCGGCAACTGGGGCGGCGCCGAAGGGGGAGAGCGGATAGCCCGGATGCTGGCCTGGCTCAAGCAGGTAAAAGCATTCCGCGTGAGCGCCTTCGTCCAGACGATGCAGCATGACCCCATGCGGCATCAGCGCGGTCACGCTCATCACGACAATCCCTTTGATGCTCGCGGTGAATTCAATGCGCATGCCGAGCCGCAAGGGCACCGGTTTGTTCTTGCCCGGCCATACGCCGTCGAGCAAGATGCCGTAGCGCGACACATCCTCGATTTCGACACCATGCGCGCCACGGCGGATCACCGCGTGCCGCCCTGACAAGCGGCGGGTGAGTCCATCACGGTCCTGGCCGTCTTCACCGTAGTGCGTCAGCAAGACGTCGGCATCGGGATCGTACAGTTCGAAACGCCCGAGCACGCAGTCGGCCAGGGCGAACAGGCGGATCTGGCGCTGGGCGCCGGATTCCGGCGCGGCATTGACGAGGCAGGCGGCCGTGCTTGGAAACTGGTGCGGCACCGCTTGCGGCGGCAGGTCGATTTCAACCAGGTCTTCGTCCCAGGCGATGGTCGAGAAGCCGAGGTCGACCTTGCCCGGCTTCGCATCCAGGTTCAGGTTGGCAATCGAGGCATTGCGCGCGTGCACGTCGATGTCCAGCCGCCCGGCGGCTTGGGCGTTCACTCGGGCAATCGAAGCGTCGTCCGCCATCACGCGCACGTTTTTATGGGTAGACAGAAAAGTCTGGTGAATGTCGGTCAGGCTCGCATCGGGCCGCGGCACCAGGATCACCATGGTGGATACCCACTTGCGGTCGACCCGGCCTGCGTCTTGGCTGAACAGCTCGACGTCGATGCGGTATTGCCCGTGCTCTTTGTCGCGCGAGGAAAATTCAATGAACAGGGCGCGCCAGTCGCCACGCAAGGTGCGCACCAGGGTATGCCGTGCCGTGCCGCCGGGAATCAGCGCCGATTGCAGCTGCATGGTCAGCAGCGCACAGCAAGCTTCCGGCATGCCGCGCAACTCCACTTTGATGTTTTGCCGTCCGCCCGCCGCACGCGGATCGAAACCGCTGATGTGCAGGTGCGGCTGCTGCTCGTCGACTGCCCGCACCGCGACATGGCGCGGTGGCGTCAATGGCATGCTCGGCAAGGCGAACGGCGTAGCAATCGAGCCGTCCTTGGGGCGGCTCTTGCGTAGCGCGCTGATCAGCTCGTAACTTGTAGGGGGTGTGGTTTTTGGGCTGGCCTGCTGCGCATGTCCGCTCGCGCAGGCATCCTCCCCTGGCATGACCCAGAGTGTGCAATGCGGATGAGCGGGATTACTGCACTTTTTCATAGCGATTTTCAGCCTGTATGTGTTACTGCGAGCTTACTTGGTTTTTGTGCAGCCCGGCATTCAAAATACGTTTCCGTGCAATATGATTTTCATATGGGAATTAAGTGTTGTCATTTTATGACGATGGCCGTGAGATTGTCCGGATGCAGGAAGCCGGGCTCGGCGTCCTCCATCGCGGCGAACAGGGCCTCGGCCATTTCTTGTGCGCTTGCCTTACCCGACAGCAGGCCCGGCCAGCGCGCCACCATGGCCAGCGGATCGGCGCATGACCAGAAGCCGTCGCTGGCCAGCAGATAGACTGCGTCCGCTTCGAGGGTCAGCGGACGGCGGTCGGGCAAGTGCCGAAGGAAAGGCGGTAAGTTCGAGGCCGACAAGGCGTGCAAGGGATCGCTGAGCATCATCGGATCGTCGAAAGCGTTGCCGAGAATGAAGGCCTGGGCGATCTGCGGCCGGTGTTCGCCGTGCACCTGCAGCCACCACTCGCGCTCACTGAGCAAGCCTTCCATGGCGAACGCTGTCGCCGGTACATGGTCCACCGTCAATACGTCGACCTTGCCGCCGGCGATCTTATAAAGCCGCGAGTCGCCCACGTGGTATAGCAGCGCCGGCCCTTGCGCGGGAATGTCGAGCATGGTCAGCGTGGTGCCGGGGCGCCGGTCGGCCACGCTGCCGGCGGCGAATTCATGTTGCAGGCGCGCATGCAGCACGTTCAGCTGTTCCGCCAGCTCGGCAACGGTAGCGCAGGCCGGAATCTCCAGCAAGCCGGCAACGACGGCCTCCGCCGCTTCGCGCCCATGGCCGTGCCCGCCCATGCCATCGAGCACCGCCACCCGCATGTGGCCTTGTGGCCATGCCGGTACGCGCTGCGTGCAGCGCTGCTGGTCGCGCAGGAAGCTCGCCATGCCGTGCGCATCGATGATCAGGAAATTGTCCTGATTTTCGGTGCGCGCCAGCGGACCCACGCCGGTGCGCGAGATGGCCGCGACATCGAAGCGTAGCTCGGAGCGATCCTGGTGTTGCGAAGACGTCATGAGCAAAAACGGACTGGTTGGCGATTCTGACAGCTTAGCGGAAAAGCAGTTCGGGCAAAGCCACGATCAGATGGCGTTTTTCCGCTTTCCATTGGCGAGCAGCAGCGCATTGAGAAGGACGCAAGTGCCGGCCGTGGCCAGGGCCGCTTGTACGCCGACCGCGTCGGCCACCCGGCCCCAGACCAGGCTGCCGGCTGTATAACCGGCGGCCATGACAAACAGATAAATCGACAAGGTGCGCGCCCGGATTTCAGCGGGGAAGGCCAACTGGGCGGCGGCATTCATGGTCGACACCGTGGCCGACCAGGCCATGCCGCCAGCCACAATCAGTGGAACCAGCAGCAACAGCGAGCGGGTGAACGGCATGATTACCAGCATCAGGCCGTAGACCAGCAGGGCGCAGGACAGCAGCCGTGTCTTGCCGATCCGCATGCGAATGCTCGGCAATACGCACGCGCCCAGCACCGCGCCCGCGCCGAGGCTGCCCATCAGCAAACCGAACGCGCCGGAATCCATGCGCAGCACGTTTTTCACCAGCACCGGCAACAGGGCGGCGAAGGCGATGGAGGCAAAGAACACCGTGCATACGTTGATGAGGATGCAACGGTAGCGTGCGCAGCCGAGCGCACTGGCCAGGCCATGGCGCAGGCTGCTGCGAAATTCGATGCGGCTCGCCGGCTGCGGCGTGCCCTCGCGCCACCAGCTCCAGTACACGCTCAAGAGGCCGATGAAACTCAGGGCGTTGGCGAAGAACAGGGCGCCGGGGCCGATCCAGTTGAACAGCAGGCCACCGAGCGCGGGGCCGACGATGGCGGCGACGTTGTAGCTCAGATTGTTGAGTGTCGCGGCCGACTCCACTTCGTCCGCATCGATCAGCCCGGTCATCGAAGCTTGCCATGCAGGCCACATGAAGGCCGACCCTGTGCCCAGGCAAAAGGTCAGCAGCAAGATCGGCGCGGGCGTGGCCTTGCCGCTGATGACCAGGAGCGCCATCAGGCAGGCAGGCACCGCCATGAAAAGATTGCAGAAAAAGAGAAAGCGGGGCCGCTCGACCGCGTCGGCGATCACGCCGGCGAACAGGGCGAACAGGAAGATCGGCACGTAGGCGGCGGTCTGCACCAGCGAGCTCGCGGTGGCCGAGCCCGCCATGCTGGCGATCAGCCAGGCCGAAGCGAAACTCTGGGTCCAGGTGCCCAGGTTTGAGATCAGATTGGCAATCCACAGATGCCGGTAGCGCGCATGCCGAAGCGGCCGGGACAGCGGTACCCGGGCACGCCGGGCGGGCGTGGGGAGGGGCAGGGACAAGCTGTCTTTGTGCATCAGCTCTAGTGTCCTGAGTTAAAAGTTCGTTGCATAAATATTCCGAGAATCGCCGCGATGCTGCGTCAAAAATGCTCGCAAGGCCCCAGCCTTGCTCCGCTTTTGTTCCTTGCCTCCCGGCGATTTCGGAACATTTATAAGCAACGAACTTCCAACTCAGGACACTAGTCTACGGAACGCAAATACCGACCGTCAACAAAAGCCATCTGTTCAGTAACAGTCTTCGTGCTTGGCACAACAGATTAAGCTAAAGGCTGAGCTGCTATTCACCGACCCGGCGCAACCATAGACTGCTTGACCATCCTTCCACCTCGCGGCCATCGACCTGCGCGCGCAAGTGCCACCAGTCGCCGTCGCGCACGCCGGTCGCGGTCACCACCTGGCCTGCCGGCACCACCGCGATGCGCGGCGCGCTGGTGCCCTTGGCGGTGCGCAGGTTGAGGTCGTCCGCGACCCGGTAGCGCACGCCGGCACCTGGAAGCAGCTGGGCTGCTGCCGCCGGCGTGGTGGCTGCCATTGCGGGCGTCGGCGTGCTGGCGAATCCCAGCAGCAGCGTGCCGATTCCCCAAGTGCCAAGCGCGACGACGGCCAGCGCGCGCAGGTTGGGCCGGCGCCACCAGCTCGCGGGCGTCAGCAGGGCGGCCAGCACCAGCGTGGCGACCAGCGCGATGCCAAAGGCCGTAAGCGCGGAATAGTTCAGGTTTGGCATGGCAGAGTCCTTCAGGCGTCGAAGCGCAGCACGTAGTGGCCGGCCACCAGGTGATGGCCGGGCGGCAGCAGGGCCGATTCGGTCACCATGGCGACGAAGTTGAGCTGATCGTCCAGGTGGTACAGGGCCTGTGTGGCGCTCTGGCGCGCGATCTGGAAGCCGCCAGGTGCCGCTTCAAAACTGAAGGCGGTGCGCGACAGGCCGATACGGTCGGCACTGGCCGCGTCAAAGCCGTCGGCATGCTGCAGGAAGCGCGGCGAGTCGAGCACCCGCAGTGCGGCCAGTACCGGCGTGCCGCGCCCGAACACGAAGCGGGCGCCGGCCGCCGCCGGTGCCGTCACCGGGCATGGCAGGCACAGGATGGCGCAGTAGCGTTCCATCATGGCGCGCGGGGCCGCTACCACCTCGACCGTACCGCCGTCGATCGGCGTGAAGGTGGCCGGCGCGGTAATGACCTCCTGGCCGGCGCTGGTGCGCGCGTGCAGGGTGTCGCCCGCATCGACCGCGAAGCTGATCGCGGCCTGGCCGGGAGCCGCGAGGCCAAGGGTGCGATCGAGTCCGATTTCCAGCGCGACCGCGCCCGTATCGCGATAGCGCGACAGGCGCGGCAGGGCCAGGCCCACCAGCGATACGCTTTGGCGGGCCAGCGGGGCGGCCGGGGCATAGGTGGCATCCTGCACGGTCACGTTCGCGGGCAGCGCGGTGGCTTCGTCTTCATCGTAAATACGGGTCTTCCACACGGCTGCCGGCTTGGCTTGCACCTCGCTGGGCGGCACGCTGCGGGCCACCTTGAACAGCAGGCGCGTGCCGTTATCAAGCCCTTTGGCGCGCACGCTGTAATAGCCGTTGACCGCATCGAAGCAGCACTCCAGCACCTGTTTTGGGCGCACCTGCACTTCGATCGGCGCGTCGGGGCCATCGTTGACCAGCAGGATGGCGGCCTGGGAGCCGAAGGGCCAGCCCGGCACCGCGTGGCTGGCCGATTCGCTGTCGTTACCGACCAGTGCCAGGCGCTGCGCCGGGAACATCGCGCAGACCGGTTTCCACAGTAAGCCGTCGGTGGAGGCCGACACGCTGTATAAAGGCGTTTCCCCTGGCGCGGGCAAGTACACGGCGTGGCCGAACTTGACCTCCACTTCTCCGGGCGCCAGCGCTTCGGTGCCGATGACGTCGTAGCGCACGTCGTCGCTGCCGAGCAGGTCGCCGAAATCCTTCTGGTGCAGCGCCGTCAGGGTCTGGGCCAGGTCGCGCACGCGCGCGCCACGCGTCAGGTGGCGGTCGTCGTCGACTTCGTCCTGGGCCAGCATCAAGGTCACGTGCGAAAAGCAGCGGGTGGCGGCGCGTCCGCGCAGCTCGCGCGGCGAGCGTTCCAGCAGGTCGCGCAGCTGCGGGCGGCGCGAGAACAGCGCCAGTCCCGGCGCCTGCCAGATCGCCTCGGCGTTGAAAACATCGGGGACCTTGCCCAGGGCTTCATGTTGGACGTAGACCGGCATGATCGATTCTCCTTTGATTGTCGAATTGGTCAGGCGACTGCGCACTGACTGCACTGAGCGTTAGCAGGGGGCAGATGAAAAACAGCAGGTGGCTGCCGCCGGCGGACAGAAAGCTCATCGGCTGGCCCATGATCGGGAAGATCGCCAGGTTGGTCCCCCACGACAGCAGCAGGTGGCCCAGCACGAAGGCGGCGCCGCCGCACAGGGCAAAGCAGCGGAAGCGGCCCAGGTAGGCCAGGCGGAAGTCGCGTGCGCCGGCCGCGCCGGCACAGCATGCCGCGGCCGTTTGCAGCAGGCCGGCCAGGAACAGGGCCTGCAGGCCCCACAGCGCCAGGGCACCGGCCAGTCCGTGGCGGTTGAGGAAAAAGGATGGTGCAAAGTCGTCCTGAATGGCCGGAATCCGCAGCGCGCTGCCACCATGCTGGCCCAGCGTGGTGAGGCCGAACAGCTGGTCCGCCCCGAACCAGGAGCCTTCGGCGATGGCGCGGGCCGCCAGCAGCAGCTGCTGGCCGGTGTGCGGATGGCTGGCCGGATCGAGCCAGACCAGGAAGCGGTCGGCATAAAAGCCCCATTCGGCCACTTCATGCACGCCGGCGCTTCGCAGAAAGGCGATGGCGCCGGCCGCCAGCAATGCCGTGCCGATGATGCTGCCCGCCACCAGCGGACGCCGCGCCACCAATGCCCACGCCATCGTCATCGCCATGCTCCATACCAGCAGCAGCAGCAGGGGGGAGTAGTCGTCCACCTCGATCAGGGCGAACGCCAGCAGTGCGGCAAACAGCAGCGCCGGCGCGCCGAGGCGGAACCAGCGCACAAGCGCGCCATGCTGTTCCGGGAGTCCCGTCTTCCAGCCGAGACCGATGGCGATGCAGTGGGCGGAAAGCAGGGTCAACGCCACCTTGGCCAATTCCACCGGCTGCAATCCGAATACGCCAGTCTCGTCGCCGTACAGCACCTGCAGGATCAAGGCCGCCAGCGCGCCGAAGGCCAGCGCCGCCAGCGTGAATTCAATCTGCCGTTGCGACGTCAGGGCGCGTGCGGAGCGCAGGCGGACGCCGCTACCCATGCCGAGGCCGATCGCCAGCAGTGCCGCACCGTTCTGGAAGTGCTTCGTTGCCGAACTTGCCATTGTGCCTAAGCCGAGTTCAAGCTGCGACAGCAGTCCGAGCGCCAGCAGCAGGATGCCGGCCGCACCGGCCAGGTTGAAGCGTCCTGGCAGCAGCAGAAAGGACCACAGCGCGGCCCAGGCCAGCAGCATCGATACGCCAACGCCGGGCGGCGCGCCGGCGCGCTGCATCAGCAGTGCCGCCACACCGGCGATGGCGGCCGATAAGGGAATGGCGGCCGGATAGCGCCGGGCAGCCAGGGCCGCCGCGCAGGCAAGTACCAGGAGGATCGATGCGCTCGCGGCGCCGGGGAGATGCCATGCGCTGCGCCCGGTCCAGTCCCAACTGATCCCATCAGGCAGCGGCTGGTCTGGTTCGGTGTACAGCGCCACGTGCTGTTGCGGCACCAGCGCCAGGCCAGCCTTGTCGATCCGTACCGCGTAGCGGGTACGGCCAAGGGCAATGGCGCTCACCCCGGCCAGCCGCATGTCGGCATGGGCCAGATCGCCACCGTCGACCAGGACCATGGCATGTTCGGATGCGCTCAGCTCGAAGCGGCCGTCGAGGCGTTTGATGGAAGCGCTGGCCGGTGTGGTGTACGGGATGCCGATGCGGTTGCCGCAATGGAGATTGCCGCCGAAGGCCAGTGGACGGGCGATGGTGAGCGCTGCGGGCAGCGCACGATTGAACATCGCCAGCGCGCGCACTCCCAGGGGCGCGTCCAGGCAGGGCGGCTGTGCCTCGCCCTTGCGCCGCACGGTGGCGCCGTCGTAGTGCCACTGCTGGCCGCCGCTGCGCAGGGTCAGCGAGGCGCCGTCGGCGGCATCGACGATGTACAGCATTGATCCGATGCGGATTTGCTGGCCGGCGCGCATGGCCGTGCTGCCGGTGCGGCGCTTGCCGTCCTGAGTGGTCAGCGTTAATGAACGCGAAGCGGACAAGTTGCGCAGCCACCACTGGCCGCCGGCGTCGCGCCGGATCGACAGCTGGCGCTGCGACGCTTGGGGAGCGGCCAGTTCGCGCCGCCCGATGTCGATAGCCTGCGATGGCGCCAGCGCCAGGCGTATCTGCGCGGGATGGAACGCGGCGGGCGCGCGCAGGATGGCCAGCAGCTGCAGTGCGCACAGCAGCGCAAGGGCGGCGCCGATGCGCAGCTTCATGCGCTCACCATGCTGTGGTGGCTTGGGGCGGCCGCGTGAATGGCGGCGATGCGGCGGCTGATATCGAGCGCGCTCGCGGGCCGCATACCGCAGTCCGCCGCCAACAGCGAACGCAGCAGATCCAGGGCGGGTTCGCCCGCCAGCATGGAAAACTCCTGCGCTTCATCGCCCTGCAAAGTGGGCGGGGGCGAACCGCCATGGCGTTCGAGCAGCCATGCCGCGGCGCCGGACTGATGTTCGCGATAAGCCTGGCCGCAGGCGCCGCAAAAGCGCAGCGCGTGGCCATTGGTCACGAGATAATAGAACAGCGCGCCGAGGGCGAAGTAGTCGCTGCGCGCATCAACATCGTAGCACCTGGCGGCGTTGGGAAAGAACTGTTCCGGCGCCTGCCAGCTGGCGGTGCCGCTGTAGCTTGGCGCGGGACCTGCCGCTTGCGGGCGGCTGGTGCCGAAGTCGGAGAGTCGCAACCCGCCATCGCGCGGATGCAGCAGCAGGTTGCCGGGCTTGAGGTCGAGGTAGCACCAGCCATACTGGTGCACCTTTGCCAGCGCCTGGTTGATCTGCGCAAGCCAGGCGAGAACCTGGGCCAGCGGTATGCGCCGCCCGGACTCGCGTTGGACGGCGACGTGGCGGCCCAGGTCCTGGCTGAGGAGTTCCAGCGCCATCACCGGCTGCCTGTCGTGCATGCCGCTGCCCAGCAGGCGCACGATATGCCGTTCGTCCCAGGGGGCGAGCGAGCGCAGGAAGCGGATTTCGTTGGCGGCGCTGTCGGTCCAGCGGCTATGCAGGGAAGGGTGGGCCAATGCCATCTGGGCAGCGTTGACCAGTTTGATGGCGCAAGGCAGGGCGTCGCCGTCGCGCGCGGCGCGCCACACAATGCCATAGGCTGACCGGGCGATCGGCTCGAGCAGGCGATAGCGCCCGTTGTCCAGAGTGATAAGTGCTTGCGCCTGCATAGATGTCCCGATGATCGATGCGATGAGATGTCGTCATCGATGCATAGCCGGGGGCGGGCGAAAAAAAAGGCGGTTTGACAACCGCCTTGTGGAAACCGCTGTCAGCTTGCGCTTAGCGGCCGTAGTAACCGTGTCCACGGTGGCCGCGATGGCCATGGTGACGATGATGGCGGTGCCCGCGCTCGACAATCACCACCGGCTGGCGCGCGTAGCGCACAGGACGCTCGTAGTACACCGGTGCCGGCTCATAGTAAGTGCGCGACTCGACATAGACCGGGCGCGGACGATAGCTGCGCTGGTAGTGGCGCGCTTCATAGTAGCGATCGTCGCGATAACGGTCGCGGTAGTAAGCGTCGCGGTGGTATCCGTCGTTATACGAGGCCGACACGTGGGTGCGGCTGTTGCGGCCCACCGAATTGCCGACTGCGGCACCGATCACGCCACCGACCAGGGCGCCGTCGCGCCCGCCCGCGCTGTGGCCCACGGCAGCACCGATCACGGCACCCACTGCGGTGTTCACCCCGCGGTCACTCGCCATGGCCGTGGACGACACTGCCGCACCGCTAAGCAATACAACGCTTGCAACTTTGATTAAACTGCCGAAAGTAGATGTAAACATGGCTGTTTCCTTTGATCGATGGCCCCTGGCGAGATCGGCTTGATCATGAATTCGCCGGGCATGGAGAAACTATAGCTCGACTGCATTGGAACTCCATTGTTAATACAGAATCTTACAAATGGTGGCGGTGTGTAACAAGCGCGCTACATGCCCTTGCACTGGGCCAGGCACGCCCCATCTAAGCAGAATCACTAGTCATGAGGTTCCTCCATGCCACCGCGCCGCGTCGTCATTACCGTCCTCAGTCTGCTTGCACTATTGCATCTCTATATCGGCATGCGCCTGATTCCGGCCATCGATCCGGAGCCCGCAGGGCTTGCCTCGGGGATCGTGCTGCTGGTCCTGTCGACCTTGCTGTTGCCGCTCGGCCTGATGTCCTCGAAGCTGAAGAAGTATCGTTACGGCGACCAGATTGCCTGGCTTGCCCTGCTGGCCATGGGATTTTTCTCGTCGCTGCTGGTGCTGACGGTGTTACGCGACCTGGTGCTGCTTGGCGCCGAGCTGTTCGGCGGGGTGGGGCCGACGGTCGAGCGCGGCAGCGCCATTGCCGTGCCTTTGCTGGCCGCGGCAACGACTTTCATCGGCTACATCAACGCGCGCCGGGTCGCCGGCGTGGTCGAGGTCGAAGTGCCGATTAATGACTTGCCTGCGGCCTTGCACGGCTATTCGATCGTGCAGATTTCCGACATCCACGTTGGCCCCACGATCAAGCGCGGCTATCTGAATGCCATTGTTACCAAGGTCAACTCGCTCAAGCCGGACGCGATCGCCATTACCGGCGACCTGGTCGACGGCAGTGTGCGCAGCCTGTCCCTGCATACCGAACCGCTGGCGCGCCTGAAGGCGCCGGACGGGGCATTCTTCGTCACCGGCAACCACGAATATTATTCCGGCGTGCATGAATGGATTGCCGAATTGCGCCGGCTGGGCCTGACGGTATTGCTGAACGAACACGTGGTGCGCGAGCGCGATGGCGCGTCGCTGATGATCGCCGGCGTGACCGATTTCACCGCCCACCTGTTCGACCCGCAGCACCGCAGCGATCCGCATGCGGCCGCCGCCAACGCGCCGCAGGACCTGCACGTGCGCATATTATTGGCGCACCAGCCGCGCAGCGCGCCCGCTGCCGCCGAGGCTGGTTTCGATTTGCAGTTGTCCGGCCATACCCACGGCGGGCAGTTCTTCCCATGGAATTTGTTCGTGCCCTTGCAGCAGCCATTTACAGCCGGGCTCAACCGTCTGGCCGCCCTGTGGGTCTATACCAGCCGCGGCACCGGTTACTGGGGGCCGCCGAAACGTTTCCTGGCGCCGTCGGAAATTACACGGGTGACGCTGGTGCCGGCCTGAGTACTATGCAGGCCGATGGCAAATCGGCTATTGTTCAGTTCCAATTTTGGAATCGAATAGGATTTGCCACATGCAACGCCACTTGTTGTCCATACTCGTCGCCAGCGCCATCAGCGCCGGTGCACTCGCCGCCACTCCCGGCAACGACCCGACAGCACTCGCCCGCATCCGCGACACCGCCATGGCGAGCGACTATGCCTACGAACGGCTGGCCGATATGACCGACCTGATCGGGCCGCGCCTGTCCGGCTCGCCGGGTGCGGCGGCGGCCGTGACCCAGGTCGCCGACGCCATGCGCAAGCTGGGCGCCAAAGTCAGCTTGCAGCCAGTGAAGGTTCCGCACTGGGTGCGCGGCGAGGAAAAGGCCGAACTGGTCGACTATCGCGGCCGGCCCGCCGGCGTGACGCAGCGCATTGTTTTGACAGCGCTGGGCGGATCTGGCGCGACGCCGGAAGCGGGCTTGACGGCGCCGGTGATCGTGGTGCGCAGTTTTGACGAGCTGGCCGCACGCGCGGCCGAGGTCAAGGGACGCATCGTCTTGTTCGATGTGGCCTTCAACCAGGCAATGGCCCAGAGCGGCTATGCCGCGCCCGCCTACCGCCACGCCGGCCAGTTCCGCAGCCAGGGGCCGGTGCGTGCCGCCGCCCTGGGCGCCGCGGCGGCCCTGGTGCGCTCGGTGGGCGGTGCCGACTTCCGCTTGCCGCATGCGGGCAACACTGGCTTGAAGGATGGCGCGCGCATTCCCGCGGCCGCCGTCAGCGCTGAAGATGCGATGCTGATCAGCCGCCTCTGCGCGCGCGGTCCCGTATCGATGCGCCTGACCCTGACGCCGCGCAACTTGCCCGACGCCGACAGTTACAACGTGATCGCCGACTGGCCCGGCACCGACAAGGCCGACGAGATCGTGGTGGTCTCCGGCCACCTCGATTCCTGGGATCTGGCGACCGGTGCCAACGACGACGGCGCCGGCGTGGTCAGTGCCATGGGCGTCATCGAGACCTTGAAGAAACTCGACTATCGTCCGCGCCGGACCATTCGGATGATCGCCTGGATGAACGAAGAGAATGGGGCGCAGGGCGCCAAGGCGTATCAGTCAGCGGACGCGGCAGTGGTGGGCAAGCACGTGGCCGCGATCGAGAGCGATAACGGTTCGGGCCGCCCGTTCGGCATGCGCACCAGCGTGCCGGCACGCGATCTGCCGCTGTTCGCCGGCTTGCAGACGGCCTTGTTGCCGATTGGTGCGAATGCCTTGCAGCGTGAGGATGCGCTGGTGACGGGCGATTTGTCCGAGCTGGAAAAAGCCGGCGTGCCGAGCTTCGCGCCCTTGCTGGACCGTACCAATTACTTCGACTATCACCACACCGCGGCCGACACGCTCGACAAGGTGGACCCGCTGAACCTCAAGCGCCATGTCGCGGTGATGGCGGCGACCACGTGGTTTCTGGCGAATATGGAGCAGGGGCCGGGACGGTGGGCTGATCCGGTGAAGTGATGGATTTAAAGAGGACGTCGTCCCCGCGGAGGCGGGGATCCATAGCACTTATGCGCAGTGAGGGTGTGAATCACTGATCACATGGGGTATGGATCCCCGCCTCCGCGGGGACGACGTCCGTAAGATGCGGCATCAGTCACGATGGCACTTCTTTCCGTAATTACTGCGCTCAATCCGCCAAACGCCGCACCGCTCGTGCCCGCCCCCTGAACGGCCGCCCATACATGGTCTGTATCC
>CAMLFK010000001.1 GCA_946479255.1 uncultured Oxalobacteraceae bacterium | reverse complement strand
GTCCGCTGCTCGACCTGCTGATGGACACCGACGTGCTCAAGGAGCGCATCATCAATGGCGCCCTGGCCGATGTGTTCAAGCGCACGCCGATCACCGTGGCCGTGCCCAAGCCCGCCGTTGCCGAAGCGCCCGCCGTCGAAGTAGCAGCTATCGATTCGGCTCCCGCCGACGACAGCGCCGAACCCCAGATTTAAGGCTCGCCCATGTTCCACATTAAATCGCTTGAACTGGTCCATTGGGACTACTGGCAGCGCATCAAGAATATCCCGCTGGACGCCAAAATCATCACGATCGCCGGCCAGAACGGCTCCGGCAAGACCACCTTGCTGGACGCGCTGCGCACCCTGTTCGGCCTGGACTGCTCGATGGGCCGGACCTACAAGCACTACGCGCGCCACTCCGGCCAGCAGACCGCCTGGATCCGCGCCGTGGTCGACAACAAGGCGGTCGGGCGCCAGCTGTCCAATCGCCCGTTCCGCAGTTCCGGCTTCTTCGGCGACGACGAAGTCACGCTGTTCTGCCAGATCCAGAAGAACGGCGGCGACTGGAAGCGCCAGTACCTTATGCGCCCCGGGAACATCCAGATCGAAGACGTGACCGACGCGACCGACTGGCTGGGCGTGGAGAACTACCGCAAGCGTTTGGCCAACGCCGGCTTGTCGCCGGCCATGGCCAAAGTGCTGGCGCTGGAGCAGGGCGAAACCGACAAGCTGTGCGAATACGCGCCGCGCCAGCTGCTCGACCTGGTGTTCCAGGTCTTCGGCGACAAGGAAGTGCTGGACGCCTACGACGAAGCCAAGCGCCACCAGCGCGACACCGAGACCGAGTTAAAGCGCTTCGAAACCGAGCTGGAAGCCTCGCGCACCAACTTGGAAGGCCTGCGCCTGCGCGTGGCCAACTACCATCAGTGGGAAGACCTGCACAAGGAACGCCGCAACCTGATCGAAGAAGTGCTGCCGAGCCTTGAGTACCACGAGGCACGCGAAAAGGCGGCAAGCGTCAGCCGCCAGCTGCGCGACGCCCGCAAACCAATGGCCCAGGCCGACAGCCAGCTGGCGGACAAGCGCAACGCGGTCGCCTCGCAGGCGCGCGCGCTGTCCGACGCGCAGCAGCAGGAAACCCTGCTGGAACAAGAAGCGACCGTGCTGGCCAGCCGCCTGTCGCAGATCAACGGCAAACTCAAGCCGCTCGACAGCCTGCTCGAACAGAAGGAGCGCCTGCAAAAGCTGGCCGCCGATGCCGGCTCGGACATCGCCGAAGTGGCGGCCCAGCTGGACGAGAAAGAAGCCGAACTGGCGCGCCAGCGCAATGCCCGCGACACGCTGGCAGCGCGCATCGCCGGCGACCTGTCGACCATCTCCGCGCTGCAGGGCAAGAGCGCCATGCCGGAGCCGGAAGCGGTACGCGGCATGCGCCGCGCGCTGCGCGACGCCGGCATCCCGCACGCCATGCTGTCCGATATCGTCGAAGTTACCGACGCCAAGTGGCAAGGCGCGGTCGAAGGCGTGCTCGGTGGTTATGCATCCGTGGTGCTGCTGGAGCGTGCCAAGGATGCGCCGGCCGCCTACCGCCTGGCCGAGCAGGAACGCTATCGCCACTTCATCGTGCCGGAGTGCGAAGACGCGCCCCAGCCGAAGGACGGCAGCCTGCTGTCGGTGGTGCGCTTCTCGGCCGCGGCGCCGGCATGGCTGATCGACCAGCTGGCCCGCATCGACCGGGTCGACTCGGTGGAAGCCGGCTTCAAGCTGGGCAAGGATTCCGAGTGGATTACCCCGGATGCCTACCACCGCGAACGGCGCGGCGGACGCTCGCTGTTCGTGGAAGCTTCGCGTTACCGCTTCGGCCAGGCCGGCCGTACTGGCCGTATGGAAGCGTTGCAGAAGGCGCTGCCGGCGCTGGAAGCACAGGAAGACGCGCTGACCATCACCATCAGCAAACTGGCCGGCGAAGTCGGTGCCCTCAAGGCACGCATCGCCGGCGTGGACGCGGCCAAGGAACTGGCGGCACGCCAGGCCGAGTTCGAAGAAGCGCTGCGCAACATCGCACCGTTGAAGGCCGAGCGCCTGGAAGTAGGATCGCGCCTGGGCGAACTGCAGGCCCTGATCAAGACCGCCACCGTCACCCGCACGCGCGCCGATACGGTCTGGCAGAACGCCCGCATGGCGCTGGCCGAAGCCGAAGCCGGCCTGCGCATGGGACACAAGCGCCAGATCGAACAGCGCGCCGAACACGCCAAGAACCTGGTGGACCTGCGCCGTTCGTGGCGCCATCTGCCGCATGGCTGGCGCCGGCCCGCGCGCCGTGCCGCGCTGGTGGCCGAGCACCAGAACTCGCACCAGGTCGACCTGCGCGTGTCCTCGCTCGAACACAGCCTGGCGCGCGACGACTGGGAACTGGACGCCACCGTGATCGATCAGTACCACCGCCTGAACGAGCAGCTGCAAGGCCGCCAGAGCGAGACTGACGAGCGCCGCTACCAGAACAATCGCGCGATCGAAGCGACCGCCAACGCGCGCGGCGCCTACATCGAGCGGCTGCGCTACACCATCAAGACCTACAGCAAGAACATCAAGGAGCTGGGGGAACTGGCGGGCATCGAAGTGCATGCCGATCCGGTGCGGCTGGAGAACGACGACGTGCAGCTGTCGCAGGCGGGCCTGCACGTGCGCTTCAAGTTCGACGGCAAGGATCAGATCGGGATGAACGACGGCGAAGCGTCCGGCGGCCAGCAGGTGATGAAGTCGCTGGTGCTGCTGATTGGCCTGCTCAAGTCCGAAGATGGCTCGGGCGGCTTTGTGTTCATCGACGAACCGTTCGCCCACCTGGATATCCGTAATATTCAGCTGGTCGGCGAGTTCCTCAAGAATACCGAGGCGCAGTACCTGATGACCACGCCGCTGACGCATAACACCGACGTTTATGATCCGTCGGAGCTGACTCTCATCACCAGCAAAAAGAAGAAGGACACGGCCTGGGCCCAGCCGATTTTCGTGCTGCAGCGGCGGATTACGCCGCCGAAGGCCGCGGCGTAAAAACCGGCCGCTGTCGTTCGGCACGCCGTCCCGCCAACATGGGACGGCATCGCCTGGCAGCGCCTCTTCCTGCCGCCTCAGCCGTTCAAGGACTGCCGGTGCAGGGCCCAGCGCCAGCGCACCAGTCCCGCCGAATATGTCCCGAAATACCCACCCAGCAGCCCGACGGCCGCCATGGTAATCGCGCTGTCGGTAAACCCGGGATTCGGCCGCCCGGTTCCCTGGTTCAGGTAAAGCTCGATCCCGATCTGCATCAGGCGCGCGAAGCACAGCATCGCGATGATGAGCCCCAGCCGGGCCGGGGGCGTGTAAAACACCGTGGCGTTATCGAAGCGGGTCTGGCGCAAGCCGTAAATCCCCCAGCCGATTCCCACGGCTGTCGCCACCAGCAGCGTGCCCAGAATGGGCGGACGCGAGGACGTTTCAATCGCCGCAACCACAACCATTGCCGTAAATACGCCCACCCCGGTGTAATGGCGCTGGAGGATCGAGCGCTGGCTGGCCATCATGGCTTTGACTCGCAGATATACGCGCCACACGAGAATGGGAGCCAGTACCAGCAAGGCGACGGTTGTGATATTCATTCTGAAGGAGCCGTAAAATCGAGCCATAAAATCGGAGTGGGCATTGTAAACCACCCGGCCCGCACCCCAAGGCCGATTCGCGCCCGTTTGACTTTCGCGCGCGAAATGTCCACCATGGGGCATCGATTTTCGTTGAGGCTCCGATGCGCACCAGTAATCCCGCAGTTTCCTTGACACCAGGACTGTTCGCTTCACCCCACGCGCACAGCCAATACCATGTACCGCCCGAGCCCCTGCAGGCCATCGTCGACGCGGCCCGCCCGCCCACCCTGTCCCTGTCGCCCAGGCGCGATCTGGTGGCGATGATCGATACGCCGGCGCTGCCCAGCATCGCCGAGGTGGCGCAGCCCGAGCTCAAACTGGCCGGCCTGCGCATCAACCCGCGCACTTATTCGCCCAGCCGCTTTTCGTTCGGCGCGGGCCTGACCCTGCTCGATGTCGAAACCCGCAAGGAGACCGCGCTGACCGGCCTGCCCAAGCCCTTGCGGCTGGTGGGCACCTCGTGGTCGCCCGACCAGCGCTACCTCGCTTTCAGCCACGCGGCCCTGGCCGAAAAGGGCGGTGGCGGCGCGGTGGAGTTGTGGCTGGTGGACGTGGCAGCGGCCAGCGCCAGGCGCCTGACCACGCGCCCATTGTCTTACCTGTCCGGCTCGGGCTTCGTCTGGCTGCCTGACGCCAAGGGCTTGCTGGTGTACCTGAAGCCATCGACCCTGGGCCGCCCGCCGGTGCCGACCGGCGTGCCGAGCGGACCGGGCGTGCAGGATACCGGCGAGAGCGCGCGCACGCGCCAGCTGCGCACTTACGCCGACCTGCTCAAGAACGAGGACGATGCGCGCCTGTTCGAGCATTACGCGACGTCCCAGCTGGCGCTGGTCGACCTGAACGGCAGGGTGCGCAAGCTGGGCGCGCCGGACCTGTTCATCTCGGCCTCGGTGGCGCCTGGCGGGCGCTATGTGCTGACGTCGGCCTTGCAGCGGCCGTTCTCGTACATCGTGCCGGCGTCTTCGTTCGCGCGCCGCATCGATGTGCGCGACCTGGCCGGCAAACCAGTACACATGGTGGTCCAGCGCCCGTTGGAAGAAGGTCTGCCGCCGGGGAATGACGCAGTGTCGCCGGGCGCGCGTAACGTCAGCTGGCGCGCCGATGCGCCAGGCACGCTGGTGTGGGCCGAAGCGCAGGACGGCGGCGATCCGGCGGTGCAGGCCGACGTGCGCGACATCGTCTACTGCCACGACGCTCCTTTCGACAAGCCGCCGCAGGTGCTCGCCAGGCTGGGCACGCGCTACAGCGACATCATGTGGGGCCGCGGCGACCTGGCCCTCTTGACCGAGGGCTGGTACAAGACGCGCGCGGTCAAGACCTGGCGCGTCAAACCGGACCAGCCGGGCAGCGAGAACGAACTGGTGTTCGCGTTCTCCGACGAAGACCGCTACAGCCATCCGGGCGAGCCGATCACCATGGCCGATGGCTCCGGGCGCCATCGCCTTTTGATCGGGCCGGAGGACAGCATTCTGCTGGACGGCCATGGCGCATCGGAAGAGGGCGACCGGCCCTTCATCGACCGTTTCAGCCTGCTGGATAAAACCCGCGAGCGGCTGTTCCAGAGCGCCGCGCCGTATTACGAAAACGTGGTCGCGGTGCTGCAGGCCGACGGCATGCGCTTGCTGACCACGCGCGAGACGCCGACCGAGCGCCCCAATTTCTATCTGCGCGATTTAACCAGGCCAGAGGCCGAACAGCTCACGGCACTGACGACTTTTCCGCATCCGACCCCGCAGTTAAAGGACGTGCAGAAGGAGCAGATCCGCTACAAACGTGCCGATGGCGTGGACCTGACCGCGACCTTGATGCTGCCGGCCGGGTACGATCCACAGCGCGATGGCCCCTTGCCGCTGCTGATGTGGGCTTACCCGCAGGAGTTCAAGAGCGCCAGCGCGGCCAGCCAGACCACCGGTTCGCCGTACCGCTTCAATTCGATCAGCTTTTGGGGACCGGCGCCGATGCTGGCGATGGGGTACGCGGTACTGGACAATCCGTCGATGCCGATCGTCGGCGCGGGCGATGCGGAGCCGAACGACAGCTACCTGGCGCAGCTGGTGTCGAACGCCGAAGCGGCGGTCGACGAGGTGGTGCGGCGCGGCGTGGCCGAGCGCCACCGCATCGCAGTGGGGGGCCATTCGTATGGCGCTTTCATGACCGGGAACCTGCTGGCGCACACGCGCCTGTTCAAGGCCGGCATCGCACGCAGCGGCGCTTACAACCGCACCTTGACGCCTTTCGGCTTCCAGTCGGAGGAGCGGCAGTTCTGGCATGCCAAGGATGTGTATCAGGCGATGTCGCCGTTTAATAACGCCGACAAGATCAAGGATGCCATGCTGCTCATCCACGGCGAGCAGGACAACAATTCCGGCACCTTCCCGATCCAGAGCGAGCGTATGTTCCAGGCGATCAAGGGACTGGGCGGCACTGCCCGGCTCGTGATGCTGCCCAACGAGAGCCACGCCTACCGCGCGCGCGAATCGATCATGCACATGCTGTATGAGACCAACGCCTGGCTCGACAAGTACGTCATGCACGCCAAGCCCTAGCGTAAACCAAAGCGTACGTCAGCCGCCGGCCAGTCATGGTAATGTCAAATCTTTAACGCGCAGGAGCGACCGCCATGACGCCAAATCCCATCGAGGCTCACCGCGCACCGGACCCGGTGCCGGTGGATGAGCCGATCACCGAACCGTTCGATAATCCCCATCCTCACCATCCGCCGGTGCGCCTGCCCGATGACGACGACGATCCGGTACCCGACCCAAAGCCACAGGTCCTCAACTAGTCGAAGGCCCACGAATACAGCACGTCCAGTGCGGTGTTGGTCCCGGTCTGGAATTGCAGGCTCACGCGCGGATTGAGCTTGTAGCGCAGCTTGACCAGGCTCGACGCCGTGGTCGCACCCTGCTCGAAGCTGAGGTAGGCGCGTGAGGAGATGCGCTTGCCGACCGTGACCACGGTACTTTCCAATCCTTCCGCCTGCGACAGGCCCAGCTCGTCGACCCCGAGCGCGTTGGCGATCTTCGACTGGAAGCCGCCGCCTTTGCCCGACCCACCCAACAGCGCACCGGCGGCGGCACTAAGCACGCTGGCGTCGGTGCCGGTGGTGCCTTCCATACCGTGGCCGAGCACCAGCCAGGCCAGTTTTTCGCTGTCGGGCACATTCGGCGTGGAGACCAGCTTGGCCACCGGCGACAGCGCCGTGCCGCGCACCCGCACGCCGGCTTCGACATTGGTTTCGGTGAGCTGCTCGCCTTCCGGACGCTTGCGGACCGCCAGGATGTTCAGCGATGGATTGTCGTACGGGCCGCTGAAGGTCAGCACGCCGCGCTCGATGGTCAGGTTCTGGCCATAGGCTTTATAGGTGCCGGTCACCACGCGGATGGCGCCGTTCACGCGCGGTGCGCGCCCGCCCGCGGTACGCAGGTGGACCGCGCCGGCCAATTCGGCATCGATGCCCATGCCGCGCAGGCGGAAGGCATTGCCCAGGTCCGCTTCCAGGTCCACCGAGAGCGGCATGCCGGTGCTTTGGCGCGCCTTGGCGGACACCGGCGTGCGGCCGAGGACGATCACGTCGTCGGACTGGGTGGGGCGGCCCTGCGGCGCCAGTTCGATCAGCGCCCGGTCGGCGCGGAACTTGCCGTCCAGCGCGAAGCGCTTGGCGTCGCGTACCAGCGTGCTTTCGCCTGTAACGACCAAGGTGCGATCGGGACGCGACAGCACTTCGAGCTTGTCGGCCACCAGTTTGAGCTGCATGGTGGCTTCGCCACCGGCGAAGCGCACCGACCCGTCGGCGGTGGCGCGGCCCTGGTTGCCGTCGAAGGCGAGGCGCTGCAGCACCAGCGAGTCGCCGGCCAATTGTGCGCGCAGCTGGCCGTTACGCAAGCGCACGCCTTGTTCGGCCCAGCGCACCGCCAGCTTGTCGCCATTGACGTTGCCGTTCAGCGTGGGCACGCCTACCGTGCCGCCGCCGGTCAGGGCCACCTTGAGTGCGCCGTCCAGTTCCAGGCCCGGCTGGCCGGCCAGCGGCGCCAGCCAGGCGATCGAGCCCATGTCGGCGTCGACGGAGAGCTTGAGCGGACTGGCGTTGCCGAGGCGGCCGCCGATCATCTGCGCGGTGGCATCGACGCGCGCGGTGCCGGCGCGGGTGCCGTCGACCTGGGCCTGCATGCGCAGGGCCCCGCCGGCCACGTTGGCGCGCAGGTCCAGGGTGCGCAGTCCAAGGATGACCGGCACTTCGGCGCCGGCGATGACGTCGCCGCGTTCGCGGAACACGTGCGCCATGCCGTTCAGCAGCGGCGCCGCGCCGGCGCTGGCGGCGGCCTGCATGTCGAGCGCCCAGTCGGCGCCGAGCGTGAGATCGCCGCGCATGTTTTCTTCAATGGTGGGCGAGAACTGCGCCAGGTACTGGAGCGGTACGCCGGTGGCGTTGCCCTTGCTGGTCCAGCGCGCGCCATTTTTGTTGAGCGAGGCGATGTTGACGGTGCCATCGGGCAGGCGGATCACCGCGCTGCCGAGTGCGATCTGCTGCGGCTTCATCAGCCCGCCCACGCCGCTGCCTGGCGCGCCGGCGATCTTCAAGCCGACCGGCGCCTGCAAGCTGAAGGCGTAGCGGCCTTTGTTCTGCAAGGTGCCGATGGTGCCGCTCCAGGCGCTGCCGTTCCAGCCGCCCTGGACCGCGGCGACCGTGTCGAGCGCTTCGCCGCGCGCCGTCAGATTGATGCCGTGGGCCGCGCGCGTGCCGCTGCTTTGCAGCCGCGCGCTGGCCAGTTTCGGTTCGCCGCCCATGGAATACTCAAGCAGCTCGACGTCGGCCACCAACGGATCGGCGCCGCCCCGGCCCGCGCCCACATTGGCACTGGCGCGCAGGGTCTTGATCTGGTGCTGGCCGAGGAGTTTAAGCTTATTGCCGTCCAGCGAGGCGGTCAGCGCGGGCGCCTGCATGGTGCCGGTCAGCGTGCCGGCGCCGCGCAGGGCGCCGCCAAAGTCGGGCCCGAGCGCGGCCAGCTGCGGCGCGTCGATGCGCCACTCGAGACGGTCGTTGCGCAAGCCATAGCCGCCCTTGGCGGCGATGATGTTGGGGCCGACGTGCAGGTCGACGTCGGCCTTGGAGACGTGCTGGGCGTCGGCGGCCAGTTTGGCGTGGCCCCAGAACGGCGCGTTCGACAGGCTCGACGGCGCCAGCGCGACGTTGACCGATCCACGCCAGGCACCGCCGAAGCGGCCGTTGGCGTCGAAGTCGCCGTTGATGCTGCCAGCCAGGGGCGATCCGAAGGCGGCCGGGTTGAGCGCCTTGGCATTGCCGCTGGCCTTGACCTCTACCGTGCGCGGGCCGTCCTTGATCGCCGGGCCCAGCGCCGCGTCGCCGCTGGCGTGCAGGACGCCGCTGTTGTTGCGGGCGGCCTTGGTCCAGCCCAGGCCCTTGGCGTCCACCACAAACGTGGTCCGCGGCGACTCCATGGTGCCGCTGACGGCGCCGTTGGCGGTGACCGCGCCGTACAGGTCGGACCTGGCCATCGTCAGGTCGCGCCCGTCCACCTGCCACAACATCTTTTCGCCAGGGGCGCCGAAGGCGCCGTTCAGGCGCGCGCTGTTCTTGCCCAGCGCGAGCGTGGCGGCGACCTTGCTGACGTGCTTTGCGTCGGCATCGAGCTTGCCCTTGCCGGACAAAGGCTGGTTGAACAGGCGGCTGGGACGCAGTGCGAAGTCGGCCGCCACGCGCCAATCCGGGGCGAGGGCGCCGGCGGCATTGATGTCGGCATTGATGTCGGCGGCCGGATAGTCGCCGAAGGCGGCCGGGTTGAACTTGCTGGCGCTGGCGTTGACCTTGAAGTGCTTGTCGCCCTCCAGCGCCATCATGCCGGTTACCCGCACGCTGCTGCCGCCGGCGGCGATGCGCGCCTGCTTGACTTCGACGACCTTGTTGGCCAGCGTTGCCTGGGCGTCGAGCCGCATGCCTTTATCGGCCAGCTGGGCGTCGAGCGTTTGCACGTTCTGGCCGGTGGCGATGCGGATGTCGCCGGCAATCGCCGTGGCCTTCATGCGGCTGTGCAGCTGGCGCAGGTCGATGCGGTCGGTGTGCAGCACGAAGGAGGCGGTGCCGATGCCTTTTTCGTCCGGCCTGCGCTGCACGCTGCCGTTGCCGGTGAATTTGCCGGCGCCGCCGAGGTCCGCCAGCACGTCGGCGATGCGCAGCGCATCCAGGCTGCCGTCCAGCCGGCCGTTCAGGGCGCGCAGCGGCAGGCGTTCCTGGTCGATGGTGCCGAACGGACCGGCGTTGGTGATCGCCACCAGCCCGGCCACGCTGCGGTCGGCCTTGATGCCGGCGTCAACTAGAATGGTCAGGTCGGCGCTGGGCAGGCCGGGGTTGAGGATGTCGGGGTTCAGATTACGCGCGTTGATTGTCAAAGTGCGCAGCGGGATGGGTTCGAACGGCGACATCGTGATATTGGCCGTGCCTTCGGCGCGCCCGGCACGGCCGTCGGCGGCCAGCAAGGTGGTCACGAGGTCGCCGCTGGCCTTGAGGTTCAGGCGCGCCGGCGCTTCGCCCTTGGCGGGGGCGGTCTGGGTCAGGCTGGCCGTGCCGGCCAGCTTGAATGGCCTGGTGGCGCCGATGCTGGCGTCGGCCTTTGCCAGGCCCCATGGCGTGGCGGCGCTGGCGCCACTCAGTACCCATTGGCGGCGATCGCTGTGCAGCTTGAAGGCGATGTTGTCGATCTGGGTGTCCGGCGTGCCGGCCTTGGCCATGATCAGTTTGGCGATCTTTGCGTCCTTGATCGCCAGCGTGAACGGCGGGGCGAGCGTAGCCGGCATCTTGGGCGGCTCGCTTTCGCGCAGGGTCTGCATGTGCAGGCGCGCCACGTGCAGCTGGCTGATGGCGATGCCTTTGCTGAGGTACTGCCAGGGCGACCAGTCGATGTCGATATTGTCGGCGGTGACGACCTGCTCGGGCGTGCGGTAGACCGCGTGCTTGATGTGCATGGCGCCATACAGGGAGCCGGTCACGCCGGATACGGCCACCCGTCCGCCGCTGGCGCTGGCCACTTTCTGGACGATGGTCTGCAGGGTGGTTTCGCGGCCCAGGTACCAGTAGGCGGCACCCAGCATGGCGCCGGTGACGGCCACGCCGATGGCGACCCGCTTGGGCCAGCGCCGCACCTTTGCAACCCGGGTCGCGTGCGCGGCCGGCGGATGGGTATTTGTGGTGTCTTCGCTCTTCATCAGAATGTAAAGCCCAGGGAGAAGTGCAATTGGAATTTTTTGACGGCCTGGCCATAGGCGAGGTCGACATTGATCGGGCCGACCGGACTGCGCCAGCGCGCGCCGATGCCGTAGCCCGACTCGGGCTTGAGGTCCTTGATGTTGTCGGCGGCATTGCCGGCGTCGTAGAAGAAGGCCACGCCCCACGGCGGATTGAACCAGTACTGGTACTCCGCGCTGGCGGTCAGCAGGTAGCGCCCGCCGACGATGGCCTCGCCTTCGCGCACGCCCAGGCGCTGGTAGCCGTAGCCGCGCACCGACTGGTCGCCGCCGGCGCGGAACAGGAAGGTGGCCGGCACGCCGCGCTTTTCGCGCGAGCCGACCGCACCGGCTTCGCCGCGCAGGATCACGGTGGCGCGCGGACCCATCGGGCGGTAGTTGACGAAGCGGGTGTAGGCGCGGATGAAGCGCTCGTCGGTCAGGAGCGGCAGCACGGCGCCGCCCAGTTGGGCGTTGACCACGTAGCCGCGCGTGGGCAGCAGCAGGTTGTCCAGTTCGCGTTTGGTGATGCTGTAGGTGAGCGGCACGCTCTGGCTGCGGATGTTTTCAGACGCCGGACGGCCGGCCACGCTGCGTTGCTCGCTCAGGTATTCGAGCGAGACGCTGCGTTCCAGCCGCGGCGAACCCCAGGCGCGGCGCACCGCGACCGTGGCCACGCGGGTGGTCTCGCCCTGGACGTCGTTACGCTCGAAGCCGGCGCCGAAGCTGTCGTTGTAGCCCTTGGGCGTGGTCGGAAAATAAAAGTCGGCGCGCGCGCTCTGGCGCTTGGACTCGGTGATCAGGGCGCTCTTCATGCGCAGGCCCCAGATACTGAGGTCGTCGTAATTGACCTGGGCGCGCGCACCGGTGTTGGACGAGTAACCCAGGCCGACCGAGGCGTTCTTCTGCTTGTTCTCGGTGACGCTGACCACCACCGGCAGGATCAGTGGGTTGTCCAAATGCGCCAGGGGCGGCTTGGGCGCGGCGGCCGGCTGGTCTTCGATGTTGGCGATTTCCTCGTCGAGCGAAGCGCCCATGTCGGCGCTCACTTCCACGCTGCTGAAGTAGCCGGTATCCTGCAGGCGCGCCTGGAAAGCCTGCAGCGCCGCTTCGCTGTACACCGTGCCCGGCTTGATCCTGTTGAGATTGCGGATGATGGCCGGCGGATAGCGCTTCAGTCCCTCGATGCGCAGGTCGCCGAAACGCGCCTCCGGACCGCTGTCGATCACCACCTTGAGCAGGGCGCGCCGCACGTCCGGATCGATCACCGCCTGGTGTTCGGTCATCTGGGCGCGCGGATAGCGGCGCTGCGTCACGCTGCGCAGCAGGTTGCGCTTGGCCGCTTCCCAGTCGGCGGTGCGGAACACTTCGCCCACCGGCAGGCTCCAGCGGCTGCGCAGGCCGGCCGTGTCGAAGGGCTTGGCGTTCGGGTCGAGCGGCTCGAAGCCGGTCAGCACCAGGTCGACGTCGCCCACCAGCACCGGCAGGCCGGGATCGACGATCACCCGCGCCACCGGCACCGGCACGCTGGTATCGAGGCCGGCGCTGATGCGCGGCGAGTAGTAGCCTTCGGTGGCGATCAGGGTCTTGGCCTGCTCGGGCGTCTCCTTGATGAGGCGCTGCAGCTGGATCAGGTCGAGGCGCGGATTGTCCTGCCAGCGCACCAGGTCGAGATTGTCTTCGAGCAGCCGTTCGAGACGGCGGGGAGCGTCGATGCGTACGGTGTACCTGACGGCCTGGGCCTGGACGGCGCCGGCGGCAAGGCTGGCGCACACGCTGATGGCGATTTGTGCCAAAATTCGTGGACGCCGGGAAGCCAGGATGCAGGGTGGGGAAACTGCCAGAAACATGTTGCTCCATTCTTGAAAACGCTCGAAGCATCTTACCGGAACGGCCAGAACGATGGCGAACACTTAACAACTTTGGAAATTCAACAACACATGCATGCAGACAGCGCCCTGGTCCTCTTTAGCGGCGGGCAGGATTCCACTACTTGCCTGGCATGGGCCCTGAACCGCTACGGGCGGGTGGAGACGATCGGCTTCGATTACGGCCAGCGCCACGCGGTCGAACTGGCGGTGCGCCCAAGCGTGCTCGATGGCGTGCGCGCCTTGAAGCCGGAGTGGAACAGCCGGCTGGGTGAAGACCATATGGTCGACCTGTCGGTGATCGGCAAGCTGTCCGACACCGCGCTGACCAGCAATGTGGCTATCGCCATGCAGGAAAACGGCCTGCCCAACACCTTCGTCCCCGGACGCAACCTGCTGTTCATGACAGTGGCGGCCACCCTGGCTTACCGGCGCGGCCTCAATGTGCTGGTGGGCGGCATGTGCGAAACCGATTTTTCCGGCTATCCGGACTGCCGCGACGACACCATGAAGGCGCTGCAGGTCGCGCTCAACCTGGGCATGGCGACCAGGCTCAAGCTCGAGACCCCGCTGATGTGGATCGACAAGCGCGAAACCTGGGAGTTGGCCGAAGTGGCCGGCGGCACCTTGCTCGTCGACCTGATCCGGCGCGAGACCCACACCTGCTACCTGGGCGAGCGCGGCGCGCTGCACGAGTGGGGCTATGGCTGCGGCAGCTGCCCGGCATGTGCCTTGCGGGCGCGCGGCTACCAGGAATATGTGGCGAAGCGCAGCGCCTGAGTTTCTCGGCTTTTAGCAAATAAATATTTGTCTCAGTGTGGATAAATTGCACTAGAGGAAAATAGTGCTTTATGGGAACATTGAAACTCTCTGTTTTCCGCTTCAGTTTTTTACTGCCATCCCCATGCGCCTCGCCCTGCTGACCGACCTGCACGCCAACCGCGAGGCGCTATCGGCTTGCCTGGAGCACGCGGCCCGGCAAGGGGTCGACCGGTACGCCTTTACCGGCGACTTCGTCGGCTATGGCGCCGACCCGGCCTGGGTGGTGGACACGGTGATGGAGCACGTGGCCAAAGGCGCCATCGCGGTGCAGGGCAACCACGATTATTCGGTGACCCGGCCCACGCGCCCGCAGATGCATGCCGAAGCGCGCGAAGTGATCGAATGGACCCGCAGCCAGCTCGGCCCCGCGCAGCTGGCCTTCCTCGAAGCGCTGCCGCTCACGCATGAACAGGGCGGCATGATGTTCGTCCACGCCAGTGCCCACGAGCCGGCCAAGTGGGAGTACGTATCCAGCCTGGAGGCGGCCGAACGCAGCCTGCGCGCGACCGCCTGCCGCTTGGTGTTCTCGGGCCACGTGCATGCGCCCGCGCTGTACCGGCGCGCCGACGACGGCCGCATGGGCGCGCACGTGCCCAATGGCGCACCGGTCCCGATCCGCCCCCAGCACCAGTACCTGGCCATTCCCGGCGCGGTCGGCCAGCCGCGCGACGGCAATAGCGCGGCCTGCTACGCGATCTACGACGATAGCGCGCGCACTTTGTCGTACTTCAGGGTCCCGTACGACCATGGCGCCGCGGCGCGCCGGGTGATCGCCTCGGGCTTGCCGATCGTGTTCGCCATGCGCCTGGTGGAAGGTATCTAAGTCTAGTGCCCCGGCAGCGAACTTGAACATGCCGCCGTTGCGCGCCGCGGCACCCTGACGTACCATGGGGTATCCCAACTGTTGGTCGTCGACCATTTGCCACCTCCCATGGATCACACCGAAGCGTCGGCCCCGGTGCTGGCCGCGCGTGCGCCCTGGCGCCTGAATCCGCCCGCCTTGGCGGGTCTGGTCATGGCGCTGTGCCTTGGCATGACGTGGCAATTATGGAGCGCCGCCGAGCGCGCCGCCGGGCAGGCCCGGCGTGCGCAGTTCGACTACCGTGCGCGCGAGGTGGCCAGCCAGCTGTCGCAGCGCA
Organism: uncultured Oxalobacteraceae bacterium; assembly: GCA_946479255.1. The sequence continues at coordinate 69,418 of CAMLFK010000001.1, read as the reverse complement.
TGGCCGGCTATGTCCAGGTGCTGCGCGGCGTGCAGGCGCTGTTCGCCAGCTCGCAGGAGGTCACCCGTACCGAATTCGCCGATTTCGTCTTCTCCTACGATCTTGAGAATGAACTGCCTGGCGTCCAGGCGATCACCTACATGCATGCGGTGCCGGAGAGCGAACGTGGCAAGCTGGCGGCACGCCTGCAAGGCCGGGGCGTCAGCGATTTTGCGATTTCGCCCCCTGGCCACCGGGCCCTGTATGCGCCGGTGGTGTTCATCGAACCGTTCAATGGCAAGAACCAGCGCGCGCTGGGCTACGACGGCTATTCCGATCCGCTGCGCCGCAGCATGCTGGAACAGGCGCGCGACAGCGGCCAGCCCGCCTTGTCGCCACGGGTGGTGCTGGTGCAGGACGGCGATACCCGCGAGCGCGCCGGCTTCGTGCTCGGGCTGCCCGTGTACCACAACGGCGCGCCGCGCCAGAGCGTCTCGCAGCGGCGCGGCGCGCTGGCCGGCTGGGTGACGGCGCCGTTTCGCATCAGCGAAGTGCTGGCCGGCCTGAGTTCCCGCCACACCGCCGGGCTGGTCCTGGACCTGGTCGATTCCGGCGCCGCCGCGGCCGCCGAGCCAGGGCAAATGGCGGCGGTCGAAGCGATCAGCGTGGGCGCCATCCACCTCAAGCTGCTGGTGCGTGCGAGCGCGCCGATGAGGCCCGTGCCGGGTGAAAGCCGGCCGGCCACGATCGCCTTGATCGGGCTGGCGGCCACCCTGGTCCTGACTGCACTGACCTGGCTGCTGGCGCGCGGCACCGTGCGCACCGCGCATGCGCTCGAGCGTACGCGCGCCCTGGCGCACGAACTGGAAATCAAGCGGCAGGACGCGCTGGCGCTGGCCGACACCGCCCACCAGGCCCAGACCATGTTGCGCAGTATTCTCGACTCGACCATCGACGGCATCCTGGTCGACAACGGGGAAGGGCGCATCCTGGCCTCCAACCAGCGCTTCCGCGAATTGTGGAGCGTGCCGGCGCGGCTCGACCTGGCCGGCGAGGACAGCGCGCTGGTCGGGCACATGGTGGCGCAGCTGGCCGCGCCGGCGCGCTTCCTGCACGAGCGCTCGCTGCCCTCGCATGACCAGGCCGCGCGCTCCGAACCGATGCAGCTGCAGGACGGCCGCTTTTTCGAGCAGTCGGTCAGCCCGGTGCGCCTCGGCAGCGGGGACGCGCGCCTGTGGTCGTTCCGCGACATCACCGAGCGCAAGCAGATAGAACAGCGCGAGCGCGGGCACCGCCATGTGCTCGAACTGCTGGCGCGCAGCGCACCCCTGCAAAGCATCCTCGACGCGGTGGTGCTGGGCGTGGAAGCCGGCAATCCCGCCATGCGCTGCGCCATCATGCTGTTGCAGGACGGCGATCGCCTGGTCACCGGCGCCGCGCCCAGCCTGCCGGCCCACTTCAGCGAGGCCATCAATGGCCCGGCCATCGGTCCGAACGCCGGCTTGGCCGCCTTCCACGGCGCGCGCGTGATCGTCGAAGACATCATGATCCACCCGCACTGGACCGCTTGCCGCGAGCTGGCGCGGCGCGCCGACCTGCGCTCGTGCTGGTCCGAACCGATTCGCGGCGGCTCCGGCCGCATACTCGGCAGCTTCGCGATCTTTCACAGCGTGCCGCACTACCCGAGCGCGGCCAACATCATGCTGATCGAGCAGGCCGCCCAGCTGACCGGGATCGCGCTCGAACAGGCCCAGGCCGCGCAGGCGCTGCGGGTCGGGCAGGAACGCTTTCGCAGCCTGTATCAGAACGCCCCGGTGGCGCTGTGGGAGCAGGACTGGTCGCAAGCGCGCCAGGCCTGGGTGCAGCTGCAGGAAGCCGGCGTGCTTGACCTGGCCGGCTGGCTGTGCGAACGTCCCGACGAGGCGCGCCGCCTCGCCGCGCTGGTGCGCATCGTCGACGTCAATGGCGCGGCGCTGGCCCAGACCGGCGCGCGCAGCAAGGATATCGGCGCGCTGACGCTGGCGCAGGTGTTCGGCGGTTCGCAGGAAGCCTGCTTCGCCGACGCCGTGGGCGCGCTGGCGGCCGGCATGACCATGTTCACCTGCGAGGGCGCCTTCGTACGCCTGGACGGCGAAGAACGGCAGAACGAAGTCACGCTCCTGACCATGCCGGGCCATGCGCACAGTCTCGACTTCGTGATCGTCTCGACCATCGACATCACCGAACGCAAGCGCCTGGATGCCGAACTGGTCCAGCTGGCCGGCACCGACTACCTCACCGGCCTGCCCAACCGGCGTGAATTCATGGCGCGGCTCGACCAGGAACTGGCGCGCCTGCAGCGCAGCAGCGACGACTGCGCCGCGCTGCTGATGCTCGACATCGACCACTTCAAGAGCGTCAACGACGGCTTCGGCCACGCCGTCGGCGACGCGGTGCTGCGCCACCTGGCCGCGCTGATGCGCGACGGCCAGCGCAAGGTCGACGTGCTGGGAAGGATGGGCGGCGAAGAATTCGCCGTGCTGCTGCCGGGCGCCACGCTGGACGCGGCCGGCCGCTATGCCGAGCGGCTGCGCGAGTCGGTGGCGGCCTCGCCGCTGTGCGAGTACGAGCGCAGCATCGGCATCACCATCAGCGTCGGCATCGCCCAGATCCAGCCATGCGACGCCAGCGGCGAGGCCGCCCTGATCCGCGCCGACCAGGCGCTGTACCGCGCCAAGGCACAAGGGCGCAACCGGGTGTGCGGCGGCGCGGACTAACGGCTGGTTCAGGCGGCCGGTTTGGCTTCCAGCGGCTCGTTTGCGCGGCGGTGGCGGCGCGCCAGCCACCAGACCAGCGCGCCCACGATCAACAAGGGCAGCAGCAGGGGCGCCACCGCCAGCGCCACCACCAGCGCGGCCAAGGCCAGCGCCACGATGACGACTGCGCTCACGCCGGCGCACACCACGATCGCCACCACCACGGCGAACAGCGCCGCCACCACCGCGGCCAGGATGCCGCCGCCGGCCGCCGCCACGGCGATCAGCGCGGCCAGGGGGCCGTCGACACGCTCGCCATCGAACATCACATTGAAATTGGCCTCTTGCGCGATGGCGCTGAAAATCAGCATTGCGGCGAGCAGAACGGTAAGGGCGGTAAGGAATTTTTTCATGGCGGGGCCTCTTGTGTGGAAGGACTTGGTGATTGGGATGGAGGCACTGTAGGGCGCTGGCGGGGCGCCGGCCAGCGCGATGCGACGGAAGGCAGGTTCGGCCCGACCAGCGTTGTCAAAACGCCGACGAGTGGATGAGTGCGGGATGAGAACGGCAGAGCAGGAACGCGCATGCAAAAGAGCATTTTTGCACCTTGAAAAGCTCGTCTGTGGGTCTATACTGAATGCCTGTTCTGAGGGGACACAGAATGCTAGATTCCACTTTTTCCTTGCGCCTGAGCGGCGGCGGACCCAAAGGGCCACCGTCGGCGCCGCCGACGATACCGCCGATTATCATCAATCCATTTATTTACCACACGCCGCAGCCGGCCATCGACCCGCGCATCACGCCCGACGCGCCGCCGGTAATACCGCCGTATCAGGTGCCGGCCCGGCTCGCCTGAAAATTCCTGCGCTGTCCATCGAAACGGTTCAGAAGGCTGACCGGTCCGGATGGAGTCCGGCACCGGCATGCCGGCCCGATTTCGTCTATCATCTAGGCCCCCGGCCCGTGGGCCTGTTTTTCTGATGAGTTCGATGATGATGGATGATGCTGCCGATTTGCCCGATGCTGAGGACGAGAATGCGCTGGTGCAAGAGCCGCGCTTGTGGCAGGGCAATGGCTGGACTGCGCGCGTCATCAAGAACGAGGATGACGAGGGCTGGGCCGTGGCCATGATCAAGGATGGCGAGCCGGAGCCGGCCCTGGTCGGACCGTGGACCATGGGCCGCGACAAGAAAAATCCCAAGCCGCTCGACGTCAATGCCTTCCATACCCTGGTCAAGACGGCCTCGGAAGTCATCCGCCGCCATGAGCAGCAGCGCCATGCGATGTTGCATAAGAGTACGGTGGTCAGTTCGGAGCAGGGCGAGCTGAAGGTGACGCTCGATATCGTGCCGGACGATGAGCATCCGTATGCCTTGCTGACCGCGACGGATGAGATGGGCGAGCGCGTCGCCCAGGTGCGCGTGCCTGCCAGCTACAAACTGTCGCCGTCGACCGCGTCCGACTGGGTCGAGGGTGGTTTCCGCGCGCCGCGCGGCATGTCCTGAGCCGGCATCCGCAGCGCTCGCAGCCTAACAATTCGATACAAACTGGCGACATTCATGCCGCATCCGTCTGCCGGGAATGGGCGTATATTCATCCGTGCAGAGGGATTGATTTCGCTTGAAAGGATTCATCATGAGGCTCATCACAAACCAGGTCATGAGACAGTCGGCAGTGGCCGCCTTGTGTGCGCTGGCGGCCGGCAGCGCGTCGGCGGCGGCGACGGTCAATTTCGTGGAGCCGGAGCGCTTTACCGACCTGCCGTTTTCGCATGTCGAGCGCGAGCGGGTATTGAAGGAATTGCGCGGGCATTTCGATAAACTGGCGGCCAAATTGCCGGCCGGGCAGGAACTGAAGGTGGAGGTGCTGGACGTCGACCTGGCGGGCATCACCCGGCCAACCATGAGCCAGCCCGAGCTGCGCATCCTGAACGGCGGCGCGGACTGGCCGAAGATGCACTTTCGCTACACCATCGAGCAGGGCGGGCAAGTGCTCAAGTCGGGCGAGGCGAAGCTGTCCGACATGACCTACATGCAGAACATCAACCGCTACAGCAGCGGCACCAGCCTGCGTTACGAGAAGCACATGCTCGACGACTGGTTCCGCGAGAAAGGGGATTAGTCGACCAGGTTCACGCGCGGGAACAGCGCACGGAACTCGTCCGGCATGGCCACCACCTGGCTGCTCTTGTAGTTGAAGAAGACGAAGCCGGACTTGGCCATGGCGACCAGGCATTTGTCGCGCGGACGGGTGACGCGGAAGGTGACGTCGCCGCCGTATTTATTGAAGTCCATCACGCCCACTTCGAACAGCAGCTGGTCGTGGGCGTGCGCCTCGGCGCGGTAAGTCGTGGCCAGGTCGGTCACGATGATGCCGACGCCGTCGCGCCCGGTTTCCTTGACGCCGAATTCGTGCAGGAAGCGCGCGCGTGCCTCGGAAATCATCGAGATCATCGAATCGTTGCCGAGGTGGTTGGCGCCGTTGATGTCGGTGACCCGCACCGTCATCGGGGTCGAGTAGTAGTACTGGTCTTCAGGGAAGTCCAGATGCAGTCGTGCCATGGTGGTCTCGTTTTGCAGTAGATTTTTCGAGCTTCCATTAATTCTACCGTGCAATTGATTCTATCCTGAAAATCCTAACCGCCGCTCTCGATCCGGTAGATGCGGCCGGATGCGCTGATCATGTACAGCTCGCCGCTGCCGTCGCGGCCGAAGGATACCACCGCGCCGATGTCGGCCACGGTCCAGGTGGTGACCGTGGGAGCGCCGTCGCTGCGGTGGCGCAGCGATTTGAGGAAGCCCTTGCAATAATCGGAAAAGAAATAGCTGCCGGCCAAAGCGGGGATGCGGGTGCCGCGGTACACGTCCCCGCCGGTGATCGAACAGCCGTTGACCTGGCCGGCGCCTTGCTCGTACTGGTAGGCCGGCGGGGTCAGGCCGGCGGCGTTGCAGGTGCCGCCGCCATAGCAGGCATTGCCTTCCATGATGTTCCAGCCGTAATTGAGCCCGCCCGTGCCGGCGTCCTGGATATTGACTTCCTCGCGCTCGGACTGGCCGACATCGGCGATGTACAGCTGCTTATTGTCGAAGCTGTAGCGCCACGGGTTGCGCAGGCCCAGCGCCCAGATCTCGCCCCGTTTGCCGCTTTGGCCGGCGAAGGGATTGTTGGCGGGCAGCCGGTAGGGCTGGGCGACGCTGGCGCCGCGCACGTCGAGCCGCAGCAGCTTGCCCAGCAAGGTGTTGGGGTTCTGGGCGTTGCGGTTGGGGTCGCCCGCACCGCCACCGTCGCCGGTGCCCAGGTACAGCATGCCGTCCGCGCCAAAGGCCAGCAGGCCGCCGTAATGGTTGGTAAAGCCCGGGTGGGGAATGCGGATGATTTCGAGCGCGGAGGCCGGGTCGGCCAGGTTGGGGGTGGCGCCCACGGTCAGGCGTTCCACGATGATGTTGTTGGCGGCATCGGTATAGACGACGTACAGGTAGCCGTTGACGGCGTACTGCGGATCGAAGGCCATCGACAGCAGCCCGCCTTCGACCGTCATGTTGGTGCGCGCGCTGATGTCGAGGAAAGGCGTGGCGCGCAAGGCGCCGTTGTCGAGCACGTGGATGCGGCCGCGCCGTTCGACGATGAACTGGCGCGGGTCGCCGGCCGGGGCCGTCAGGTAGACGGCGTCGTTGACCATCGCCACTTCGGTCAGCTTGAGCGTGGGCGTGGCCGGCGGCTCGGAAGGCAGCGGCGGATTGGGAGTGACGGGAACGCCGGGGCTACCGCCTCCGCCGCCGCAGGACACCAGCCAGCTGAACGCCAGGGCGGCCCCCGTTACGCGCACGTAGTTAAAGACCATGCAGTCCTCCTGATTGCGCGGACCCGAGCCGCGCGGCAACAGCGTTGCCGGTCGATCCCGGCGGTTCACCACAAACATCAGCCTACCCGAATTTGAACAGTCGGGTTGTCAGCTTGCGTGCGGGCTATTCAAGCCGCCTTGCAAGGCCGCGGCGGACGCCGCGTTGGCCAGTAGCAGCGCCTCGAACTCGTCGTGCGGCAAGGGCATGCCGCACAAAAATCCCTGGGCGTAATCGCAGCCGGCATTGCGCAGCAGCTCGTACTGCTGCACCGTTTCCACGCCTTCGGCCACCACTTGCAGGCCGAGCTTGTGGGCCATGACGATGATCGCTTCGCACAGGGCCAGGTTGGCGGCGTCGTGCTCAAGGTTGTAGACGAAGGACTGGTCGATCTTGATGTAGTCAAGGTTGAACTTGCGCAGGTAGGACAGCGACGAATAGCCGGTGCCGAAGTCGTCCAGCGAAATCTTGATGCCGGCCTGCTGAAAGCTCAGCAGCTGCTTGATGACCGACTGGTTGGACGCCAGCAGCAAGCCTTCGGTAATTTCAAGCCCGACTTCCAGCGGGCCTTGCGCGCTGTCCAGATTGTTGTCGCTGATCCAGTTGCGGCAGGTCTCGCCATTGCCGTGATAGAACTGCGCGGGCGATACATTGACATTGATGGTCAGCTCATCGTCGAGCGCGCGCCAGCGGCGCGCATTGCCCAGCGCGGTGCGGAACACCCAGTTGCCGATGCCGACGATCAGGCCGTTGTGTTCGGCGATGGGTATGAAGTCGACCGGGCTGATGGTGCCGCGCCCCGGATGCTGCCAGCGCACCAGCGCTTCGGCCTTGCGCACCCGCCCGCTGGCCATGTCGATGATGGGCTGGTAGACCACCGTCAGTTGCTGCTCGTCCATGGCACGGCGCAGTTCGTTGCTGATGGCCATGCGCGCCTGGGCCGCCTCCTGCATGCTGGGCGTAAAGTAGGTAAAGCGGTTGCGCCCCAGGTCCTTGGACTGGTACATGGCCTGGTCGGCGTTGCGCAACAGGTCGCCGGCGTTGCTCGCGTCGCGCGGATACAGCGTGATGCCGATGCTGGCCGAGATATAGGCCATTTCGTTGCCAAGCAAAAATGGTTTGGCCAGGTCGTTGCGGATCTTGTTGGCCACGTCGGTGACGGTGTCGACGTCGTGCAGCTCAGCCATGGTGATGGTGAACTCGTCGCCGCCAAGGCGCGCCACCGTATCGCTTTCCCGCACAAAAGTTTGCAGGCGTTGCCCCACCTGCTTGAGCAGCATGTCGCCCACCCCGTGGCCGAGGGTGTCATTGATTTCCTTGAAGTGGTCGAGGTCGATGAACAGCAAAGCCAGCGGCAGGCCGCTGCGGTGGGCCTTGCGGATATCGGTTTCAAGCCGGTCATTGAAGACATTGCGGTTGGGCAGGCCGGTCAGGCGGTCGACGTTCACCTCGCGCAGCGCCTGTTCGATCTGCAGGCGGTCATGCACCTCGGTCGAGAGCGAAAAGGCTTGCTGCTGCAGGGCCGCCACGGTGCGCTGCAGCGAATGCAGGCTGGCATTGGGGTCGTAGCTTTCGGCCGGAGTCACATGGGTGTGCAGCATGCAGACCTCGGCGAACATGGGCGCGTCATCGGCCGACGGAAAGGCGTCCAGCGGGTAGGCGCACAGCAGCGAGAAGTTGACGTGGCGCTGCAGCTTATTGAAGTAGCGCTCGGCCCGGATCGCGGCCTCGTGCTTGCCGACGGCGTGCAGCGGGCCGTGCGATGCGGCGCACAGGAGCGCTACCATTTCGGCAAACACATAGGTCTTGCCGCCATAGCGCTCGGAGGCGGTGCGGATGACATTGCCGATGGCATCGCGAAAGCGCGGTTCGTCGGGCAACGGGCCTTCCATGAACATGGGCAGCATTTTGTCGGCCTGCAGAGCGATGTAATTGTCGCGCGCGGCCCTGCCGCTGTCGTCGAGCAGCTGGCGGGCCCGCAGGCTTTGTTCGAGCGAATCGAGGTGGTCGGCGGTGGCGATGGCGATCGCGGTATGGCCCGATGCAAGTGCGTCGCCGATATAGTCGGCCAGCCCCTTGATGAGGAAAACCTCGTCTTCGTAAAACTGCACCAGATGGTCGTTCATGTCGCTGGGACTGGTTGGTCCTTATCGCTGGTTAGACCGGCTAGTTGCGACATGGTTCAACTGAGCGGCCTAAGGTTTTTCTGCCCGGTCGTAGGGGTGAGGCGGGCGCTGCCGCACCTTGCGCAGCACGCCCTCGCGGTCGAACAGCAGCACTGCCTCGGTAAAGCGGGCGGCCGGCGTAGGCCCGGCGCCAAGCGGAATCAGGTACAGCCACACCTCCTTGCCGCTGTCGAAAGCGATGCTGCGGGTGTGTCCGAAGGCGGCGGCGACGCTGGCGCGGGTGGCCGTGCCCGGCTGGGCCAGCGCCTGAAGGCGCGCCGCATCGACCTGCGTGCCCGGCGGCGGCGGCGCGCTGGCGCAGCCGGCCAGGGCCGCCATCAGGGCCAGCGCCTGCATGAGCCGGCTCGGCTGGGTGCTCACGGCGTATCCATGTACTCGAACTCGACCAGGGTGTCGTCCGGCCAGCGGCGGTCCCAGATCGGCGCGTAGTAGCTGCGGTCGAGCAAGACCTGGCAGTCGCAATAGGGCAGGGTGGCGGCCGTTTGTTCGCCGCCGCCGTACAGCATGCGCAGCGGCAGGGCCATGCTGGCCGCGCCATGGCGCAGGGTGACGCTGAAGATGGGCCGCTCGGCGAAGAACAGGTAATTGCCGTCCGGACTGTTGCAAACCTGGTCGGTGTCGGTCAGCAGCGAAGTCAGCCAGGCGAAGATGGGCGAAGTGTTGGAGATCAGGCCGGCATCCATGCCGACCCGGCATTCGAGGCGCAGGTCGCCCAGCCGGCGGGTGCCGGACGGCAAGCCGGCCGGCAAGCCGGAAGTCTGCACCCAGGCGCGCCAGGTCATGCTGTCGGTCTTGCGGTTGGCCACCACGGCGGCGTCTTCCGCCCAGGCTTGGGCATTGTGTTCGAGGATGAAGCTATTGTCAGCGGCAATCGGGATGGGAATGCTGATGCGGTCGCCCGCCACGCGCAGGGCGATACCTTGCATACGGGCGCCCGGCACCCGGGGCAGCAGGCGAAAGCGCAGGGTGGCGGCGGGCGCGAGGGCACGCTCGCGCTCGAAGCGCTCTATGCCCTTGATCATCTTGCGATAGCTTTTATCGACCGGGTCGCGCACATAGGGGACGACGACCGCTGGAATCGGCACAGCGGCCGGTGTCTGGGCCGATGGGCCGGGGCTGGCTCCGAGGAGCAGCCCCGACAGAAAGAGCAGGGTGACTGGTGACCGCGATGCCGTGCGCGCCACCATCCCCGTCCCCTTGTTGGCCGTGCTTGCCAGCTGATTACCAGCTGCGCACGCGGCCGGTATCCATGTGCACGAATTGCGAGTCGGCGTAATAGCCGACGCCGCCGCCACGCGCCGCCAGGGCGGCTTTGTGGATGTCGCGCAGGTCCTGGCCAGGCATGCGGATGTCGATGGCCTTGCCGTCGAGGTGCATGCTGTGTTTGGCCACGCCCTTGCTGCGTTCGGCGAGCATTTTATTGCTCTCCGGCGAGCGGTAACCGGAAATGACGTGCAGCACCTTATTGTTGCTGAACTTGGCGCTGACCTCGTTCAGCAAGACCAGCAAAGCCGGGTCGATGGGCGCGATCTGGTTGTTGCGGTGGTCGCGCAGCAGCCTGTTGATGTCGGTAAGTGCCTCTGGAATGAACTGGCCCTCGGCCCAGAACACGCTTTTCAGCGCTTCGCCGGTATGCGTGTTGTACAGGCGCAGGGTACGTTCGCCAGAGGCGGCGGTGGCAGTCGATGCAGCTTTGGCAAGTGCGGGAACGCTCAGCGCGGAAGCCAGGACAACTGAGCTTTTCAGGAAGGAGCGGCGTGGGTTCATGATGATCCTTACGCTGGTTCGGGACCCCTCCATGATACCCCTCTCAGCCAAGGCATGCACACGATAGCACGAGGCAATTTTTCTCCATGGTCACTTTGTCATTGCTCAGCAATTGTTACGTTTTTGTGAGGTCCCGCAGGGGCGCCGGCGCACCGGGTTTTCATAGAGGGCACGGAATATTGTTCAGTTGCGGGTCAAGAAATACGTACAAGTAAGGTTAAAATTTTTGCTACAAAAATTATTCATTTTGCTATAGTCAAGGGCGCTTTTTCATCCAAAAAGTACGTCGTGCTGACAGGCATCTGCGCATCTCGCATCTGGTTTCCAGTGCCGTCACAGCACTCACATCGTTCACCAAACGGGGTTTATTCAATGAATCAGAGATACCATCAGGGCATCCGTGCGTCCCGCACGCCGCTTGCCGCCCTTGCCACTTCCTTCGCCCTGCTGTGCGCCGCCCCAGCCGCCGCGACCACGGTCACTTTCTCCTCGCTCACGCCCGATGCGCATCTCAGCGGCGAATCGCTGTCCGAGAACGGCTACGACATGCTGCTGATCGAAGGCCCGGTGGGCGCGTACTACGGCGCGGTCAGCGGCACCGGCACCATTGCCGACGCCAACAATTCGGCCACCTGCGACCTGATCACCTGCCCCGGCGCGGCGGACGGCAATTACCTGATGGTACTCAACGATGGCGCGGTGCGCTTTTCCCGCTCGGACAAGATCGGCGGCTTCACCTTCGGCGGCCTCGACCTGGCATTCCTCAGCCCGCTGCCGGTCAGCGGCGGCGATTACGGGCGCTTGCGCCTGTCGGGCACCCTGTTCGACGGCAGCACGGCGTACACCGAGGTGAGCTTTCCAGGCCAGGATGCGCTCGGCAATTTCATGTTCGGCAGCGCCGCCATCGGCGCCGGCTTTCTGCAGCAGACTTTCTCCAGCCTGAGCATCGACGCCTGCGTGTTCGACGCGGACATGAATTGCACCAACTCCTTCGACAACCCGGCCTTCAACCAGGCCCAGTTTGCCATCGATAACTTGCGCTTCAACGAGGTGCCCGAGCCCGGCAGCTTCGTGCTGGCCGGCCTGGCCATCGGTGCGCTGGCGCTGCAGCGCCGCCGCGCGCTGAAAGGAGCCTGAGCCATGCAACTGCGTCCAGTCTCCCTTGCCATCCTCATCCTGTTCGGCGGTGCCGCCGGCGTCGCCGGTTCGGCCGGCGCCGACGAGGTGCGCCGTTCCTATATCGTGCAACTGGTCGACAAGCCGGTGGCCACCTATACGGGCCAGGTCAGCGGCCTCTCCGCCACCAAGCCGGCCCAGGGCCAGCGCCTGAACATCGATGCCGCCGCCGTGCAAAGCTACATCGGCTACCTGGAAACCAGGCAAAGCAATGTGATCGCCGCGGTCGCCAGCGCCTACATCACCCAGCAATACAAGGTGGTGTTCAACGGCTTCGCCGCGCAGCTGACCGATGCCGAAGTGCGGACGCTGAAGAAAAACAGCGGTGTCGCCAGGATCAGTGCCGACTCCATCCTCCAGCCCAACACCAGCTACACCCCGGCGTTCATCGGCCTCGACCAGCCCGGCGGCCTGTGGCAGCAAGTGGGCGGGCAGGGCGCGGCCGGCGAGAATATCGTGGTCGGCATCATCGACAGCGGCATCTGGCCGGAACACCCCAGCTTCGCCGACAAGGTCGACGCCAATGGCGTGCCGAACCACAGCGGCAGCACCCAGGTGTACGGCGCCCCGCCCGCCACCTGGAAAGGCATTTGCCAGACCGGCGAAGGGTTCTCCCGCGAGAACTGCAACAACAAGCTGATCGGCGCGCGCTACTTCAAGAACCCTGATCAGGCCCTGCACTGGACCGAGTTCCTGTCGCCGCGCGATTCGGTGGCCGGGCCCGAGGGCCACGGCGGGCACGGCTCGCACACCGCCAGCACGGCGGCCGGCAATGCCAACGTCAAGGTGGTCAACGACGGCTTACAACTGGGCACGGTATCGGGCATCGCCCCGCGCGCCCGCATCGCCGCCTACAAGGTGTGCTGGACCGACGGCGGCAGCGGACGCAATGGCTGCGCCACCTCCAACAGCGTGGCGGCGATCGAGCAGGCGGTCACGGACGGCGTGAACGTGCTTAACTTCTCGATCGGCCCGAGCGCCGGCGGCGGCACCTTCGACGATCCGACCGAAGTAGCCTTCCTGGGCGCGGCCAGCGCCGGCGTGTTCGTCGCCACTTCGGCCGGCAACAACGGGCCGACCTCGACCACCGTGGCCCCGACCGCGCACCTGAGCCCATGGCTGACCTCGGTCGGCAACTCGATGCACGACCGCAGCTATGTCGGCACCGCCACGCTCGGCAACGGCAGCAAGCTGGTCGGCGCGTCGAGCAATGCCAACACCCCGTCCGCGCCCCTGATCCTGGCGCGCGACGCGGCCCTGCCCGGGGGCAATCCGGCCGAGCCGACCTTGTTGCAGTGCTTCGGTGACGCCGATGGCGTGGCCCCGCTGCTCGATCCGGCCAAGGTCACCGGCAAGGTCCTGGTATGTGACCGCGGCGCCAACGTGCTGGTCAACAAGAGTGCCAACGGCAAGGCCGCCGGCGCCGTCGGCGTGATCATCGCCAACGTCTCGGCGGCCAACAACTCGGTGATCAACCAGCCGCACTCGCTCTCGACCGTGCACCTGCGGGTCGATGACGGCAGCGCGCTCAAGGCCTATATGGCGGCCAATCCGGGCAGCGCCACCGCCTCGCTGGGCGAGCTGCGCGCCATTACCGATACCACCGTCAGCGCGCCGGTCATGAGCGGCCAGTCCTCGCGGGGCCCGAACGTGGCCAACGCGAATATCATGAAGCCCGATATCGCCGCGCCCGGCACCGACATCCTGGCCGCCGTCAGCGCCGACCTCACCCAGGCTCAGCGCGACAGCATCGCCGCCGGCGCGCCCGCCACCCCAAGCTGGGCGTTCTACAGCGGCACGTCGATGGCCAGCCCGCACGTGGCCGGCATCGCCGCGCTGCTCAAGCAACTGCATCCGGCCTGGTCGCCGGCGGCCATCAAGTCGGCCATGATGAGCACCGCCACGCCGACCAAACCGGACGGGCGCAACGGCAGCGTCGTCTGGGACAGCTCGGCGCGCACCACCGGCACTTTGCCGTGGGCGCAAGGCGCCGGCCAGGTGACGCCGAATCCGGCCGCCAATCCAGGCCTGGTGTACGACGCCGGCGAGATCGACTACGCCCGTTTCCTGTGCGGGATCAATGCCGACGTGTATAGCGTGGCCACCTGCAATGCGATCGGCACGATTCCCGCGTACAACCTGAACCTGGCCTCGCTGACGGCCGGCAACGTGCTCGGCTCGTTGATCATGACCCGCACCGTCACCAACGTCGGCAGCGCCACCGCCACCTACACGGCCAGCGCCACGCTGCCCGGCTACAACGTCACGGTGCAGCCGCCGACCCTGACCATCGGCGCCGGCCAGAAAGCGAGCTTCAAGGTCACGCTGACCCGCACCAGCGCGCCGCTCGACACCTGGGTGTATGGCAGCCTGGTCTGGACGGACGGCAGCACCAGCGTGCGCAGCCCGCTGACCGCGCGCGGCACCGCACTGGCCGCGCCGTCCACCGTGAGCAGCGAAGCTGCCACCGGCACCAAGGTGTTCACCATCGGCACCGGCTTCAGCGGTCCGATGAGCAGCGTTAAATCCGGCCTGCTGCCGGCCACCCGCGATACCCGCAGCATCGGCGAATCGGGCACCGACAGCGATGTTTACCTGGCCGCCTGCCAGGCCGGCGGTGGAGCCGGTGTCAATGTGCATGAGGTCAACGTGGCAGCCGGGAGCCTGCTGGCGCGCTTCGACCTGTATGACGAAGACACGACGGGCGGGGACGAAAGCGACCTTGACCTGATCGTGCTCAATCCGGCCGGGGGCGTGGCCGCCATCAGCGGCAACGGCGGCTCCAACGAAAGGGTGCAGCTGAACAGCCCTGCGAGCGGCGCCTACAAGGTGTGCGTGATCGGTTACGCGCCCAAAGGCGGCAGCGCCGAGTACGCCCTGTCGTCGTGGGTGCTGGCGCCGAACGCCATCCAGGGCGGCTTCAAGGCCACCTTGCCGGGCTTTGCCTACATGGGCGGCACCGGCACGGTCAGCCTGGCCTGGTCGGGTCTCGCGGCCGGCAAGCGCCACCTGGGCGCGCTGCGCTACCTGGTGGGCGGGGTCGCGCAGGGCACCACGCTGATCGAGGTGAACACCAACGATCCATTGCCTGCGTTTAGCACGGCGCGGGCAGTCCCGCCGCTATCGCGCTAAGCGACGCGGCTATCTCGCACCTGCGGAGCGCGCGGCGCTCCGTTTTGAAGGCTGTACCGGTTCGCCGGTACAGCCTTTTTTTGTATGTGGCGCGCGTTGCACAAATACAGCAGCTGACTGTGAGATTCGATGAAATCCGCGCCGCTATGCGGCGATTTCGGCACCGCAACGGTGCATCCGTCACAAGTTGCACCAAAGCGACGCGAGCTGCCGCAATGCAGCATTTCTTTTGCTTCCAGTAAATTATTTTACGTGCTTTACTTTGGAATTCCTGCCGTCCGCGGCATCCCTGTCCATGACCTTCCGAGCACCCGCATGAGCCTCCACGACCTCAAGTTGACCCACCGTTTCATGATCCTGCTGTCGACCGTTTTCGTCGGCTTTGCCGTGTACGGCCTGGTGTCCTTCCAGACCCTCGGCGCGCTCAAGGTGGGCGGGCCGCTGTACCAGCACATCGTGCAGAACAAGGATATGGTGGCCGACGTGCTGCCGCCGCCGGAATACATCATCGAATCCTATCTGGTCACCTTGCAGATGGTGGCGGCCGAGCCGGCCCAGCATGCGGGCTACGTGGCGCGCCTGAAAACCCTGCAGGGCGATTACGATACCCGCCACGATTACTGGCTCAAGGCCGGGCTGGACGACACCATCGGCGACCTGATCCTGCGCCAGTCGCACGAGCCGGCGGTGGCGTTTTACGCGGCCGCCTTCAAGCAGCTGATTCCCGCGCTGGCGGCCGGCGAGCGCGAGCAGGCCAACGCCATCATGAAGACCATGAACGGCCACTACGAGCAGCACCGCAAGGCGGTCGACCAGGTGGTGCAACTGGCCGTCAAGCGCAGCGAAGAGGGTGAAGCCTCGGGCGCACGGCAGATCGAGAACGCCCGCCTGACCATGCTGGCGGTGCTGGCCGGCTCGCTCGGCGCCGGCATGGCGGTGGCGCTGTACATCCTGCGCGGCCTGCAGCGCCGCCTGGGCGGCGAGCCGGCCTATGCGGCCGAGATCTGCCGCCAGGTCGCGGCCGGCAAGCTCGATGTCGAGGTCGCGGTGGACGGCGGCCACGAGGACAGCCTGCTGGCGTCGATCCGCGTGATGCGCCAGACCCTGGCCCAGACGGTGTCAGGCATCAAGAGCGCGGCCGATAGCCTGGCGCTCGGCACCACCGAAATTTCGGCCGGTAACCGCGACCTGGCGGTGCGCACCGAGCAGCAAAGCGCCTCGCTGGAACAGGCCACCCGCGCCGTCGCCGCGCTCACCGGCAATGTGCACAGCAACGCGCGCGACGCCGAACAGGCCAACCTGCTGGCGCGCAATGCGTCGGTGATCGCCGAAAACGGCGGGGTGGTGGTGGGCGACGTGGTGCGCACCATGGAAACCATCAGCGCCTCGTCGGCGCGCATCGTCGACATCATCGGCGTGATCGACGGCATCGCGTTCCAGACCAATATCCTGGCGCTGAACGCCGCGGTCGAGGCCGCGCGCGCCGGCGAGCAGGGGCGGGGCTTTGCGGTCGTGGCCAGCGAGGTGCGCAACCTGGCCCAGCGCAGCGCCACCGCCGCCAAGGAAATCAAGAGCCTGATCGACGAGTCGGTGCGGCACATGCGGGCCGGCAGCACGATGGTCGGCCAGGCCGGCAGCACCATGGTCGAGGTGGTCGGCAGCGTCAAGCAGGTCGGCGAAATCATCGAGCGCATCAGCGCGGCCAGCCAGCAGCAGAGCGAGGGCATCGCCCTGGTGCATCAGAGCGTCAACCAGATGGAATCGGTAGCGGTGCAAAATGCCGCGCTGGTCGAGCAGGCCGCCGCCGCCGCGGCCTCGCTGCATGAGCAGGCCGATGCGCTCAGGGACGCCGTCAGCAGTTTCAGCATCGGCGCCCAAGAAATGCCGGCGTCCCGCCTGTCGTCCACGCCAAGGCTGCGCCTGGCGTAAGCCGCTTACAGGTAAAGCGGCGTCCAGTCGCCCGGCGCCGTGACCACGCTGTCCGGCGCCGCCTCGGTTTCCCTGGCGCTGAAGTGGGCGCAATACACGGTCCGCTTGTTGAGCATATTGGTTTCCTTGATGTTGGCCGGGCGGCTGATGGCCCCGGCCACTCCGACCACTTGCTGCGCGTCGGGGTAGCAGATGCTCATCCGCTTGATCGACGGCGCGATCAGGCGCACGTACCAGGGCATCAATTCAGCCAGGGCCCGCTTGGCTGCGGCGATACTGGCCGCCATATCGGCGTAGCGCAGGTTTTCCCTCGGCACTTTAGGTATGAAGAAAAACTCGCCCGTCAGCGAGCCCTTCTTCTTGTTGGTGACAAAGGAGGCTTTGTCGGCCAGCAAGGCAGGGTCGACCGGAATGTCGAGCAAGCCGTCCGGCGACAGCGCCAGCTTCTGGAAGGTTTGCTCGCCCTGGAGTGCGATCTCCAGTCCGGGCACGGGCAGCCTGGTTTCCTTCGCCGATACCCGCACCACCACGTCGACCTTGTCGGCGCCCACTTTGCGCACTTTCGACAGCATGCCGTGGAAGGTTTCATAGGGCACGATGGCCGGGTCCCTGACGCCGCTGACGGTGACCGATTGCAGCGGCTCCTCTGCTGCTTCCTGCGCGCGGGCCAATGTTGATTGGCTGCACAGTGTGGCCAGCAGAACCGTCAGTGTCGCGTGCTTCAAATCGCTCTCCCATTGATGTGATTGCGGATCATACAACATTGTTCTCAGGGAATGAAGTCGGTCTGACTGAGCACCCGTTGTGGTCCGCTGCCCTGTTCGGACAGTTGATCGAGGGGATTGCGCAGCTTGCACACTTCCATCGACAGGCAGCCGCAGCCGATGCAGTCGTCCAGCTGGTCGCGCAAGGCGGTCAGCTGCGCGATGCGATCGTCGAGTTCGCGGCGCCACAACTGGGACAGCCGGGCCCAGTCGGCCGCCGTGGGCGTGCGCCCATCCGGCAGCGAGGCCAGCGCGGCGCTGATCGAAGCGAGCGGAATGCCGATCCGCTGGGCCACCTTGATGACCGCCACCCGCCGCAGCACATCGCGGCCGTAGCGGCGCTGCTGGCCCGCGCTGCGCGCGCTGCGGATCAGGCCCTTGGCCTCGTAGAAGTGCAGGGCCGATACGGCGACGCCGCTGCGGCGCGCCACCTCGCCCACCGTGAGCTGCCGTCCGATATCGGCCGGGTCCAGTTTTGCCATCATTTTCCTCTTGACCTGAAGTTAAGTTGAGGTTTTACACTCGGCTTCAATCATTTGCAACTACCAGGAGGTACCCATGACCACCGTCGACGACAACAAGGCCCTGGTGCGCGCGCTGTATGAGGACTGCATCAACCCGGGCCAGCTTTACCGGCTCGAGACCATCATCGCGCCTGACTTCATCGGCGCGCGCGGCGAGCGGGGGCCACACGAATTTCGCGCCACGATCGAGACGGTACTGAACGGCTTTCCGGGCGTGCGCTTTCAGATCCAAGACCTGTTCGGCGAGGGCGACAAGGTCGCCGTGCGCTGGACCTTCCACGCCATCCATGGCGGCAGCTTCGTCGGCATCCGGCCCAGCCATGCCGAGGTCAATCAGGAAGGCAATGTGATCTACCAGCTGCGCGACGGCCGCATCGTACGCGCCTGGCTGCAGGCGGACCGCCTTGGCGTGCTCCAGCAGATCGGCGTCGTGCCGTTGACCTTCGTCTCCTAGCGTGCGTGCCTTGCCAGTTTTGTAGCGCCGGGGGATGATCGGCGCATGAAAACACCTATCTCATCGAAGATCCTGCGCCTGTGCTCGGCCGGGCTGATTGCGTTTGCCGGAGCGGCCTGCAGCAGCGAACCCGCCCAGCCCATCGCGGCCGTACCGGGCGTGGCGGAGCGCATCACCAAAGAAATCGGCGACGCGCCCTGCGACAGCAGCGCGCAATGCCGCACGCTGGCCTATGGGCATAAAGCCTGCGGCGGCCCGGAACGCTACGTGGCCTATTCCACCAAGCGCAGCGACAGCGCCCGCCTGGGCCAGCTGGGCGCGGAATTGGCGGAGCAGCGGCGCGCCAGCGATGCGCGCGAAGGCATGATGTCGACCTGCTCCATGGTCACCGATCCCGGCGCCGTCTGTAACGCCGGACGCTGCGTGCCGCAGTCGCAAGGACAGGGCGGGGCGCCGCTCGCGCGCTAACGCAATACCGGCAGCGCGGACAGGCGTTCGACCAAAAAATCGACCAGCGCGCGCAGGCGCGGCGGCAGGTAGCGTCCGCTCTGCATCACCAGGTGCACCGGCAGCGGCGCCGGCTCGTAGTCCGGCAGCAGGCGCACCAGCGAACCGTCGGCCAGTTGGTCGGTCACCTGGTAGGACAGGTGCCGGCCAATGCCGCGGCCGGCCATCACCGCCATCACGGCGGCATCGACCTCGTTGACGACCAGGCGCGGATCGAGTTTGACGTTCAGCTCGCGTCCCTCATGGCGAAAGCGCCATTCCGGCACGGTGCGCGCGGCGCTGCTGAAGATCAGCGCATGCCCGCTTAACGCGGCTGGCGACTCCGGACTGCCCGCACGCGCCAGGTAGGCCGGGCTGGCCAGCAGCACGCGGCGCACGGTGCCCAGCTGGCGTGCCACCATGCTGGTATCGGGCAGGTGGCCGATCCGCAGCGCCAGGTCCAGCCCGTGTTCGATCAGGTCCATATTACGGTCGTTGAACACCATCTCCACCTGCAAGCCCGGATGCAGGTCGAGGAACTCGATCACCGCCGGCGACAGGTGGCGCCGCCCGAACACATGCGGCGCGGTGATGCGCAGCTTGCCGCGCAGCGGACCGTCGGGCTGGGCTTCTCCGACCGCTTGTTCATAGTCAAGCAGCACACGCCGCGCCATCTCGCCCAGCCGCACGCCGGCGTCGGTCGGCATCAGCTTGCGCGTGGTGCGCTCGATCAGGCGCACGCCCATGCGCTCTTCCACGCTTGCGAGCGCGCGCGTGACGGCCGGCGACGAACGTCCGAGGCGGCGCGCCGCCCCATTCAAACTGCCGGCGTCGAGGATGGCGACAAACACTTGCAGCTCGTCGATACGGTCCACGGGATTCTTCCAGTTTTTGAAATAATGTTTTGCAGATTATCATTATTTACGTTAATGGATGAAATGCCTACCATGGACTTACTTACAACAAGGAGCTCTCATGAACGCCATTACCCTGCACGGTCTCAAAGTTTCCGGCCACGTCCACCGCGTTGAACTGCTGCTGCGCATGCTGAAGCTGCCGTTTGAATACGTGGAGGCGGGCGCCGCGGTGCGTGCCACGGAAGCTTTTCGCGCGCTGAACCCCTTCGGCCAGATCCCGGTGCTGCAGGACGGCGAGGTCACCATTGCCGACAGCACCGCCATCCTGGTTTACCTGTGCAAGCGCTACGCGTCCGGCGGCCAGTGGGGCAGCCAATGGCTGCCGGATGACGCTGAAGGCGCCGCCGCCGTCCAGCGCTGGCTGTCGATCGCCTCCGGCGAACTGGCATCCGGACCGGCCGCCGCGCGCGCCGCCATTCTGTTCCAGCGGCCGATCGACCTGCCCACCGCCCAGCGTATCGCCGAGCGCTTGCTGGCGTTCATGGACGCGCACCTGGCCACGCGCCAGTATCTCGCCACCAAGCACGCCACCATCGCCGACCTGGCCTGCTACGCCTACGTGGCGCGCGCACCGGAAGGCGGGATCACGCTCGAACCATTCGGCGCCGTGCGTGCCTGGCTGGCGCGGGTTGAAGCGCTGCCTGGCTTCGTGGCCATGCCGCAGTCCGCATCATGAATCCCTTCCATCCGGGCGAGCTGCGCGCCCAGGCCTTGGCCGGCGTGATCGGAGCGGGCGGCGCCATCCGTGACTACATGCCGGACCAGCACCGCGCCTTCTTCGCCGTGCTGCCCCTCATGTTCGCCGGCACCCGCGATGCCGATGGCGCACCGCGCGCTCGCGTGCTGAGCGGGCCGCCCGGCTTTGTCACCAGTCCCGACGCCAACACCTTGCGCATTGCTGGTCATGGCATCGATGGACTGGCGCCGGGCGAGGCCATCGGCCTGCTCGGCCTGGAGTTCGGCACGCGCCGCCGCAACCGCGCCAACGGACTGGTAACCAGCAATGAAGGCGGCGTGCTGACGGTGGCCGTGCAGCAAAGCTTCGGCAACTGCCCGCAATACATCCGCGTGCGCCAGGCGCCGCTGCTGGCGCAAGCGCGGGCCGAAAGTTCATTTGCCGGTCTGGACAAGGCCGCACGGGCCATGATTGGGGCGGCCGATACCTTTTTTGTCGCCACCAGCGGGCGCGAGCATGGCGTGGACATCTCGCATCGCGGCGGCCCTGCCGGCTTTGTACAGGTCGAGGGCGACACCTTGACCATCCCGGACTACAAGGGCAACCGCTATTTCAATACCCTCGGCAACCTGCTGGTCGACGAGCGCGCCGCGCTGCTGTTCATGGACTTCGACAAGGGCGACGTCCTGGAATTGTGCGGCCGTGCCGAGATTATGTGGGGCGGCGGAAACGATGAGCGGCGCTGGCGTTTTCAAGTCCTTGAAGGGTTCGCTTTCGGCCAGGAAAGCCACGCCAAGCTATAATCCGGGCATGTTATCGCCACTCTCGACCAGGATTTAAAGCATGCCCACTGACCCGACATCCGGCTATCAGCCAGTTACCGTGCCGGTCTCTGAGCGCATCCGCCAGCGCCTGACTGCCAGCAAGACGCGCTTCCACGCCAACGACAATATCGCCGACTTCATCGAGCCGGGCGAGCTGGACCAGCTGCTGGACGAAGTCAGCGCCAAGCTGCAGGGCGTGCTGGAAAGCCTGGTGATCGACACCCAAAGCGACCACAACACGCAGGACACCGGCCGCCGCGTCGCCAAGATGTTCATCAACGAAGTCTTTGGCGGGCGCTATGTGCCGATGCCGCCGGTGACCGAGTTTCCCAATGTGTCGCACCTGAACGAGCTGATGATCGTCGGCCCGATCACGGTGCGCAGCGCCTGCTCGCATCACCTGTGCCCGGTGATCGGCAAGGTGTGGATCGGCGTCATGCCCAATGAGCACTCAAACCTGATTGGCTTGTCCAAGTACGCAAGGATCGCGCAGTGGGTCATGGGCCGTCCGCAGATTCAGGAAGAAGCCGTGGTGCAGCTGGCCGACCTGTTGCAGGAAAAGATGCAGCCGGACGGGCTGGCGGTGGTGATGGAAGCCGACCACTTTTGCATGCAATGGCGCGGGGTCAAGGACATGGACGCCAAGATGATCAACAGCGTCATGCACGGTTCGTTCTTGAAGGACAAATCGCTGCGCCGTGAATTCCTTTCGCTGATCAAGCGCTAACCGATCACCTTTCCAGGAGGCTGCCATGCTCGTTCGTCTGTTATACGCCAGCCGGGTCAACGGCGATGTGCCGGCTGATGTGATCCATTCGATCATGCAGCAGTCGCATGTAAATAATCCCCGCCAGGGGATTACCGGCATTCTCTGCCATAGCGACAAATCGTTCATGCAGGTGATCGAAGGCGGGCGCGAGAAAGTCAATGCGCTGTACGCAAAGATCATGCAAGACGCCCGCCACAGCGATGTGATCCTGCTGCACTACGACGAGATCACCGAGCGCAAATACGCCTGCTGGACCATGGGCCATGTCAACCTGGCCAAGGTGAATCCGTCGATCATGCTGCGCTTTTCCGAGATGCCGGGCCTGGACCCGCACGCCATGTCGGGCAAGAACGCGATGGCGCTGGTGGACGACCTGATCGCCGCCGCCGCGATCATCGGCCGCTCTTGAGCGCCACTCGCTTGAACTGCACGTTACGCGCCCGCTCGGTACCTACCGTAAAACCGCTGCAGCCATCTTGCGAGTTGCACTGGTACTTGAGGTCCCCGAACGGGAATCCGGCGGCAAACGTGTCCTTGTCCTTCACATCCAGCGGTACCGAGCCGCGCGGGTAAGCCAGCACCAGGGCGCCGTCCTTGAGGGCCACCGAGTACACCAGGCGCAGCTCGTCGCTATAGAAATCGCCTTCGAACTTTTTCAGCGCGTCGTTCGATTGCACCGCACGCACGGCGCGCCTTGCAGGCATGTCGCGCCCACCCTGATGCAAGACCCCGCCGGCCACGACGCCATCCGGGCCGGGTGGGTCGAAGGTGAACTGGGAATCGATCGCCTTGGCGAAGAAGGCGCGTTCGCCGTAGGCAAACACGGGCACTTTGGGCCACCCCGTCCCCTTCGCCATCAGGCCGCCGTTCTCCTTCGTGAAGGTGATCCCGACCTCCGGCGACAGGGCATAAAAGCCGGCCAGCGCGTCCAGGCGGGCCGGATCGACCCCGACCTCCTTGAACAGCTTCCGTGGCACCATGGGTGCGGTGGGCGCTGCGGCCGGTTGCGGGTCCAGGTAAATGTCGGCAATTTTGCGGACGGTCCCCCACAGGTTCAGGTCGGACGCATTGCCCAACACGATCACCGAGAAGCGCTGGTCGGGAAAGCGGGCCAGCTGGGTTTGAAAGCCGCCGATCGTGCCGCCATGCTCGACCACCCGCCTGTCGCGGTGGGCATTCACCATCAGGCCCGATGCGAAGCTGGTCGGCGCGCCGTTATTGAGCACGCCGTTGGCCTGCATGCGCTCGACCAGCGCCTTGCCGCCCACACGTCCGTCATAGAAATTACGATCCCACAAGGCCAGGTCGCCGAGCGTCGACACCGCGCCGCCCGCGCCATCGGCCGAATCGCCCACCGCCACATAGTCGTAGCCGCCGTCCGCGGTAGCCAGGTATGACAGTGCGCGGGCCGGCACGAGGGTGCCGTAGCCTTGCAGGAAGCGCGTGTGTTTCATTCCGAGCGGCTCGAAAATGCGCTCGCGCGCAAAGATAGCCAGCGGCTTGCCCGAGACCCGCTGGACGATTTGCCCGAGCAGCAAATAGCCGGTGTTGCTGTACGAGTTTTCCTGGCCGGACTCGAAGTTGAGCGCGCGCTGGCGTTCCACCAGGGTCATCCCATATTCCATCGTGCTGACATCGTCCGTGCGTCCACCTGCCAGCATCATCAATTCGAAATAATCCCGCAAGCCGCTGGTATGGTGCAGCAGGTGGCGGATCGTGATGGTTTTGCCGAAATCCGGCACTTCAGGCACGTACTTGCGGATATCGTCGTCCAGCGACAACTTGCCGTCCTGCGCAAGCAGGTGAATGGCGAACGCGGTGAACTGCTTGGAATTGGAGCCGACGATGAAGGCCGTCGACGGCGTCATCGGCACCTTGTTCTCGATGTCGGCCAGGCCATAGCCTTTGCTCAGCACCAGCTTGCCATCGCGGATGACCCCGACCACGGCGCCCGGCATGCCTGGCTGCTTCCATTGGGCGAACAGAGCGTCGACCTGCTGTTCCGGTGACTGGGTGGCTTTCGCGGCTGCCGCAGTGGCTGCGCCGGCTGTTCCCGCCAGCGGGAAAATGGCCAGCAAGGCCGCAAGTAGGGCGATTTGTTTCATGTGGCGTCGATACCTCAGCGATGCGTTATAAAGAACGTGTCCTCAATGAATCATTGCCAGTATGGCATAGAAAAAGTAGGAATCGATGCTATGCATATTAGAAATAAAGGTGAAAAAAAACCGCCGTAGGACGGGCGGTTTCGCTGGTGCTGGTATAGGCGTAGCGCGTCACATGAACATGAATTCCGAATATTCTTGCGCGCCAAACGGGCTGCCGACCAGAGTCACCGGAATCTCGCTGGCGGTCATTTCGCCGGCCGGGGGCGTAAGGCTGTCCGGGCCAATCTCGGGCAAAAATGGTCCCCATGGGCTGCCGCCGATCGAAGGCATGCCGTAGAGTAGGTCTGACATCTCGAACACATCACCGAAGACATCCAGGCTCGACAGTGAATCCATTTCGACCCAGACAAACTCGGTCGGCTCGCCGAAATTCGGCTCGTCGAAGTGCTCCCAGTGTTCGGTATGTTCAGTGGCGTCAGGCGCGCGTATCAAGTCGCCCCGGTGGTTCTCCCGCGAGGGCTCTCCGGCCTCTTTCGTCGCTTCGTTGGTTCGATGGATGGCGTAGCGCTCGGCATCGGTACCCCATTCAAGATTGGTGGTACTCGCATTCGTGGGGTAATCGGGATCGAGCGCGTGATTCATTTTTTGCCTTCATCGTCTTGCAGCGTCATCAATTCTCCAAAATGCTACCTGCCGCTAAGGGCAAATAGTAAATTTGTTGGGCGCAATTGGCATGAGGCCGGATGCCCAACGTTGTAAATTCTCAGGAAATTGTGCCGAGGCTGATGCGCTAATGCCGTTGACCGACCCAAACAGTCTGTCTTCATTTGGCCATCGCAACGTCATGAAGGCCACGATTGTCTGCCCACCGCCTGCCTGGTTCAGCCGAATCAAAATTCGGAGGTCAGGGGGGCATGAAATGCGCTGCGGCGTGCTTGAGGTCGGCCTGATTGATTATCGCGAGCAAATCACGCATGCCACTCTCGGCGACTTGGTAGCGGCACCCGTAACTGGGTATTTGTTCCTGAGTGATCGGTCGTATGCTGCTGAGTGTGTCTGCTACGATGAAGACCTCGGCAGAGGTAGCCGATTGGGCAACTCGGAGGGTGCCGGCAATTTGGTCTGACGGCGTTACCTCGGTAGCGCGGGCGGAGGAATGCAACAGCAGCAATCCAGCGCTGATCGCCAACGGAGTCACCAGTGCGCTCACCAATTTGGCAAGTGGCCTGCTCATCGTGTAATTCATTGGTGCCTCGCTTTGCCGAATTCGGCGTTGTTGGTATGAAGTCATGCTAGGGACAGGCTTGCCGCCTTGCGCGGCGCTGCGGCTGAACGAGATCGCTTCCAGGAAGTCTTCCTGGCGGGTGGCGTTGAAGCACGTTAGCGCGTTATCATTGCGCAACAGAGGAGAATTTTGTTTTTGCACCACACGACGAAATGCCGCTTCTGGCGCGAGAAAGCGATCTAATATAACGTCATCGTCTTCCATATTGCGTGCAAAATACGCTAACTTGACAGACGCCAGATTGAGTCCGACGTCGCCAAGTGCTCAAGCAGAAGGGCGAAAAAACAAGGATTGGTCAGACCAAATTGGCGGAATGGCATTTTGCGAAGCCAATTTGGTCAGTCCAGATGAGCTTACTTGGCGGAAGAGATCGTGACTTTCACCGGCGAGGCCACGCGTTTGGCGGCCGCCGCCACATAGGCTTCCCACTGCGCGCGCGAGGTGATGTCGCCCGAGCGGTTCCAGGCAGCGCCGGCCAGGTACTTGAGCGGCTTGCCTGAGGCGACTTTGGCCAGCACCAGGTGGTTGAGTGTATCGTCGGTAAAGCCTTCAGCCCCCGGGACCACCACGGCGGTACCGAAGTTGCCGTTGCTGGCCTGTTCGATCCACTGCATGCGCGCGCCATTGTCCTTGTTGTCGATCACCGCGATCCTGGGCGACTGGCCCTTGTCGGTCGGCGTCTTGTTCAAGCCCACTGCCACCGTCAGCTCGCCCGGACCGGTGAAGCTGAAGGTGCTCTCGATCTGGTCCAGGTAATGGCCCGCGTCGACCGTGAAGCGTTTGACTTCCGAGACTGGCGTACCGGCCGCATCCCAGCTGTCGTAGGAGAGCTCGAAGATCGCGCGCACCGGGCCATTGGCCAGCACTTTCCACGACTTGTAGTTGACGCTGGTGTAGAGGGCCTTGCCGTCCCAGACGCCGGTGCCGCCGCAGCCGCGCGACTTGCCGACCTGGTACATGTCCATGCCTTCGCCCTGGTCGGTGTGGTAGTGGTCATGGCCCTTGTTGTACCAGCGGTCGACGATCGGATACGCCACGCGCTTGAACCACACATCCAGGCCGCTGGTGACCAGCACTTCCTTGCCGCTGCCGGCCGGCGCAGGCGCCGCCAGGGCAGGGCCGTAGGTGCGGTGCGCCACCTTGTCGTTCTCCCACGCGAAGTCGTCCAGGCGCTCCTGCACATAGCGCGCACTGGCTTTGCTCGGGAATGCCGGCGCCACCTTGTCGATCTTTTCGATGGTGAAGCTGGCGCTTTTCTCGCCGGCCTTGAAGTCGTGCTGGAAAATCAGCTCGCCGTAGGCCACGCCCGAGTTGGTCGGGTCCTTGGCCTGCGGCGCCACATTCGTCACCTGGTGCGGCAGCACGCGGCCCTTGGCATCCTTGACCGCGATCTTCTGCACCAGCGCGCCGGGCAGCAGGTGGTTCACTTCGCTCCATGCAATGGTGATGGTTTCCGATGGGCGGGCGATGCCCTGTTCATTGGCCGCGGTGATGCGGGCGCGCTCGACGGCGCCGGCCATCGGCACGGCCAGGGTCAGCAGGACGGCGGCGGTCAGTTGATGTACTTGCATAGGTCTCCTCGCGGTGCGCGAATTAATGGTGTTCGCGATAGTCAGTCTTGGTGCCTTCTTTCGGCATGTAGTGGTAGGTGCGCACACGGTACTGGACTTCCACTGCCGGATTCTTGAGCAGCTTGATCATCTCGGCGCCGGCCAGCAGGGTCGGGCCGTAACCGTGCATCGCATCGACGCTGGTAGGGCGGTTGTAATAATACGTGTGATCGCTGGCCAGCGTGGTGCCCACGCAGGTACCTTCGACCTGGCCTTTGGCGTTGATGCGGGTCGACACGCCGATCCAGCCCGCCTGGGCGACCGAGCCGTAGGTCACGGGACTGATCCAGCCCTGGTTGATGGCGTGTGCGATCACGTAGGTGAACATGGCCGAGGCCGAGGTCTCCAGGAAGGAGTCATGGCGGTCGAGCATCTGATGCCACAGGCCGCTGCCGGACTGCTGTTCGGCGATGCCCTTGATCGCCAGGCGCAGCTGCTTGAGCACCTTCGGGTAGCCCGGATGGGACTTCGGCAGCACGTCGAGCAGGTCCGACATGGCCAGCACCGCCCAGCCGTTGGAGCGCGCCCAGTAGAAGCGCGGCGCATCCGGATTGGCTTCGTGCCAGCCGTGGGTGTAGAGATTCAGCGCCGGGTTGAACAGATAGTCCGACATGCGCAGCGCGTTGTTGACCGCGTCGTCGAAGTGCGCCTTGTCGCCGGTCAGGTGGCCCATTTCGGCGATCGCCGGAATCCCCATGTACATGTCGTCGCCCCACAGCGACACGGCCTGCGGACGCTTGCGCGCCAGGGTGCCGTCGGCCAGGCGGAACTGTTCCTTGGTGACCCAGTTGCTGCAGGTCTTGATCATGCTTGATAAGTCAGGGCCGATCTTGGCGAACCTGGCGCGCACCAGCGCCGCGCACATCGAGCCGCTGTCGTCCAGTGAGCGCGGATCGAGGAAACGCGAAAAGCTGTTGGCGCGTTCGAGTTTGAATTTGTCTTCCTGCGCGCGGAAGTAGGCGAAGCGCTCGTTGAAGAAGTTCAGGTGGCGCTCGGTGATCTTGGTGAAGGCCGCGTCGCCGGTCGCCTGGCGCGCGCTGATCAGGCCCGCGTGGACCACGCCCATCTCGTACTGCATCACATGGATGTCTTTGTCCGGGATGTTCTCGACGATGGCATCCGGGTCGGGTTTGGAGAAGTCCGTGATCGGCGTGCGGGTCTTCTTGTTGATGACGCGGGTCGGCGTTACTGAATCGATGTAGCCGCGCACGCGCTGCAGGGACTCGGTGATTTCCGCCACGGTCGGCTGCTTGTACGGCACCGGATAGCTACCCTCGGAATGGTCCTTGAGGTTTTTGTTATCCGTATTGCGGAACGGGCCTTCGGCATTGGCCTGCGCAGCGAACAGTGCGGCGGTCGCAAATACAGCGATCAGTTTGATTGGCGTCTTCACAAAATCTCCTATTTTTGGTCAGGCCATTCTAATGTGGTCAGGCCAAATTTGCAATGCGGACTAACCGCTTTAACTTATTACGTGGCATACTAAGCGATCCCAATCGCACCCATATCGAGACCATGCACCTGACACGTCTTGCGTTCGCCATGCTGCTGGCGCTGCCCGTCATTTCAGCCCATTCTGCAACCTTAGCCACTCTCCCTGTCAATACCTGTACCCCGACACCACTTTTAAAAAGCTGGCGCCGCGCTATCCCTTCATCCAGATCGCCAGCGCGGCCGTGCCAAAGCAGGTGAAGGCGGTGCG
Source organism: uncultured Oxalobacteraceae bacterium (assembly GCA_946479255.1). Next base: position 40,559 of record CAMLFK010000001.1, on the reverse strand, counting down.
CAATCTTACCTATATAAAGAGGGCCGGGCGTGCACTCGATCTCGACCTCTACCTGCCGGCGAAGGGCGGGCGCGCCAACGCGCCCGTGGTGGTCCTCGTGCACGGCGGCGGCTGGCGTTCGGGCGCGCGCGAGAACCTCGCGCCGATGGCTATTCGCCTGGCTGAACGCGGCATCGCCGCGGCCACCGTCAGCTACCGCCTGGCCGACGAAGCCAAGTATCCAGCCGCGATCCACGATATCAAGGCCGCGGTGCGCTTCGTGCGCGCCAATGCCTCCGCTGATCGGCGCCGACGTCGGTACGATTACCGGCGAGCCGATTCTCAAGCACGCCAAGCCGGCCGGCCGCGATGGCGGCATCCGCGTGCCGCCGACCGGCGACGAGTTCTCCGCGTCCAGGCCGGGCTTGCAGTGGCAGTGGACCGCCAATCACAAGGCCGACCGGGCCTCGCTCAATGCGCGTCCTGGGTACCTGCGTCTGATGGCGCAGCCGGAGAATGCCAGCCTGCGCCAGGTGCCGTCGATCCTCACGCAAAAATTGCCGGCGCCGACCTTCAAGGTCGACACCAAGATCGAAGCGACGGGCAACGGCCGCAGCGGCCTGGTCCTTCTGGGCATGAGCACGGCGTGGGTGGGTGTGTGCGATGGCCAGCTGGTGTACTCGAGCTGCAAATCGCCGCCGCAGGTGGGGCAGGAGCCGAACAACCAGAAGTGCGATGAGACGGTCGAGCCCTTGGTCAAGGTGGGCAAGCAGCCGGTGTACCTGCGGATCGAGATGGGGCAGGGCGCTGTGGCCCAGTTCTCGTATAGCCTGGATCACAAGAAGTTTACGCCGGCTGGCAAACCGTTCACCGCCGTGATGGGGCGCTGGGTGGGCGCGCAGATGGGTGTGTTTGCGTTGGGCGATGAGAAGTCGTTTGCTGATATCGACTACTTCCGCGTCACGCCAAAAGAGTCGGAATAGTTAGCTTGTCATTCCCGCGGTGGCGGGAACCCATACCCCTTTCGAGCAGGGGTACAATATCTCTCTGATCAAACGTGATATGGGTTCCCGCCTTCGCGGGAATGACAGGATAGAGGGTGATCTAATGTCCGAGGTAGCTGGTCGAGAAGCGCTGTTCATTCCACCCGGCGAAGGCCGCCCTTACAACATGGGCCGCATGTCAGCCCTCTTCAAAGCCGATGGCAGCGAAACCGCCGGCCGCTACTCCATCTCCGAATGGTGGCTGGAACCGAACACCTCCGGCCCCGGCGCCCACTCCCACGAAGAAGACGATGTCTTCTACGTCCTCGAAGGCACGATGAGCTTTTTGCTGGGCGATCGCTGGGTCGATGCGCCCGCAGGCTCCTTCGTCCTGGCACCGGGCGGCACCACCCACGACTTCCAGAACCGCGGCACCGTCCGCGCCGGCGCACTTAACATTTCGGTACCGGGCAACTTCGAACAGCACATGCCGGGGATCGTCGAATGGTTCGCCGACAATCCCCCAGGGGACGCAGTCTAAGGCTGCGGATTCCACCCGCGGCCATCGCCGAAGCCCGAGAAGATCAGCGCCCGGCTGCCAAACTGCGCCGCCACCTCGGCCGCGGTCATCTGGTAACCGCCCACGCGCTTGCTCAAATCGACCGGCTTGCCGGCCATGTCGCGCGTTCCATATTCACGCCAGCCGCGTGCCGCGTTCGGCACCGCCGGATTGGGCGCCGGCTCGCGATGCACGCCTTTACCCGCCCAGCCGACGGGCGCGATATGCACGTCCATGACGCAGTCGATGAAGCTGACATGATCCCAGGTATTCGGGGTGCCGGGACTGCGCGCCAGATAGGTTGAGCCGACCGGCACGCCATTGCCCGCCGGTCCCGGACCATGGGTGAAGCGGCTGCGCAGGAACACGAAACCCTTATCGTCCGCACCAAGGGTCCGCGCCTGCACCAGATAGCCGCCGCTGGCGGAATTGGCGCTCTCGCCCACGGTGCGCAGTTCGCTGTTCTCGAACAGCGCGACGCGGTTGGCGCCCCAGATGAAGTCCACGTTGCCGGCAATGAGGGTGTCGTAGAACCACGAGTAGCCCTTCACCTGGATGGTGTCCTGCTCGCTGAAAAAGCTGGCGTTCTTGACCACCAGCCGGCCGGCTTCTTCGTTGAACAGCAAGGTCTCGGCCTGGCCCGATGCCGCTTGCGAGCGCAGGGTGTCGTTGCGCATGGTGAGCGATTCCACCGTGACCAGGTCGGCCGCTTCGATCAGGAACAGCGAACGCCCGCCTGTGGCGGACGGCGAGCCGCTGGCCTGGCCAAGCCCGGTACCGGGATTCTGGGCGTCGTTGTTGAGCCCATGCAGCACGACGCCGTTCCGGCTTTCGCCGCGGATGGTCAGATTGTTTTTACCGCGCAGGTAGAGCAGTTCGTCGTAAGCGCCGTTGCGGATCGAGATGGTGGCCGGGATCTCCTTCGGCACGTACTGCATTACGTGATTAAGTGCGCCCTGCACGGTGCGGAAGTCGGCCGGGCCGTCGTCGTCCACGGTGATGCTTGTTCCTGCAGGTCTGGCAGCCGAGGTGCGGAAGCTCCAGCGCGAGGCCTTGCCGATACCGGCAAAGGGCTTGCCGTTCAAAGTGCCCTGCACGGTGCCGTCGCTGACCTCGACGAAGTAGGCCGTGTTGTAGGCCAGGCGCGCCGAATGCGGCTGGATCACCAGCCGTTTGCCTTTCACCGAGACCGGATAGCGCCGCACCGCGCGCCGTACATCCTGGCCTTTGTAGCCAATGACGTCGTAGTCCTCGCCGACCGGGATGGTGTCGGCCAGCGCATTGTCGGACTGGCGGTAGATGCGCACCGCGCCCGAGCCAAGCGTCGGCGCACTGTCGAAGTCGATGCTGAGCAGCGTGTCGTTTGGCACCGTGGCGCCTGGTGCTGGCTGCACCGAGCCGCCCAGGGCCACTGCGCGTGGCGGCACCACGAACGGCGCCGCCACTTCCATTTTGACCAGCGCGTCCACCGACGTATCGCTGGCGCTGGTCAAGGTGAACATGGCCTTGCCCGGTTTCTTCGGCGTGACGATGATTTTACTGCCGCTGACCTTGACGGTGGCAATGGCCGGGTCGCTGGATGCCCCTGTGAACCGCAGCGGCTTGTCGTCCGAACCGATTGCGCTCACCGCCACGGTCACCGGCGCGTCGCCCGCCTGCGCGCGGATGATGGGGCCGCTCTGCGCCAGCGCGATACGGGCCGGCTTGTCGGCCGCGCTGCCGCTCTTGACGCTGACGATTTCGGTGGAATCGTCGGTGCGGTAAGTGCCGGCCTGGCCGCGCGCGGTAATGCTGCTGTCGATGCCGGTGGTGATGCGCTCGCCGTTGGCGTACATGGTAAATACCGGTCCGGCGAATACCAGGCGCACGGTGTGGAAGCGGTCCGGCGCGGTGCCGATGCGGGTGACCTGCTTGAGCCGCGTGAGCACGCCCTTATGCATGCGCACCACGTCGTACTTCAGCTTGCCCTTTGAGCCTGCCACGTCGAGGCCGGCGCCATACCAGTTGTCGGGATCGATGTAACGCGCCACCACATACACCTGGCCGGCGTTGGCCTGCGCCTTGACGCGCGCTTCGACGAAGTAGTCGGCCGCACCTGGCGGCACCTTGGGCTCGCTGGCCACCGTTAGCGTTCCGGGCGCGAGTTTGCCGGCGCCGGCCTGCGCCAGCACGGTGGCCTTGACGTCGGCTGCGGCCAGCGGGGTGAAGACGTACGGCACGGTCCAGCCGACATTGGACGGCAGTTCGCAGCCGGCCAATGGCGCGCCGTTAAGCAGCGAGCCGCTGTCGACAAAGGCGCCGGTCGGCGAGGTCGACGCCGGTGTGCGCGCCACGTCGGAGCACAGGGTCGCGCCGGCGATGTCGAAGGCGTTGTTGTGCGAGATGATCCTGGCGTTCTTGCCGGCGCCGATGCTATACGAGTGCGCGTAGATCTTGCGCTTGCGGTCGCCCACATAATAATTGTTGTACACATGGACCTGGCCGAAGCGGACCCGCGGCGCGCGCTCGTGCACGTTCTCGAACAGGTTATGCGCGAGCGTCACGCGCAGCTTGCCTTCGTCGCCCACGGCGCGGTCGCCCGCACCGATCAGGGTGTTCTTCTCGTGTTCGGCGAAATGGTTGTACGACACCGTCACGAAATCCGAGCCCTTGGCGATGTCGAGCGCGCCGTCGTGGCACTGCTTGACCCGGCCGTTTTCCACCGGCGCCTTGTCGTCGGTGTTGGGCGCATCGGTAAAACTGTTGTGGTCGATCCAGGCATGTTCAACGCCATTGAGCACCACGCTGTCGAACAGCGAATTCCAGTTTCCGGCCGGGCCATCCTTCGGGTCCCACTTGGGATTGACGTCGCAGGGATTACGGAAATGCAGGTTGCGGATGATGACCTGCTTGACGTCGTTGAGGATCAGGCTGGCGTTGATGAAGCCGGCGTTGGGCGCGATGCCAATGATGGTGGTATTGCTGGGCAGCTCCACCGCACTGCGCTGGCGCTGCTCGGCGCTGCTGGCGAACGGCCGGCCTTCACTCATGTCGATGACGCCGGCCACCTTGATGATTTTGGCGGTGCTGCCGCTGCGGGCGATCGCCGCCAGCAATTCGGCGCGGTTGGCCACGGTGTACACATGGTCCGGCGTGGCGGCTTTGCCGCCGTGGGTGCCGCCCGCTTGCGCGGCCCAGCCGCCGGCCGGCGCACTGGCACGGGCCGGGTCATTCGCCCACGCGCCAGGGTGACTTAAGGCGGCGATGAGAAGCGCGAGCGGCAAGCGCTTCATGAGCGCTTCATCCACTTCGACAGCGACGGGAACAGGCGTTTGAGTTCAAGGGCCACCATGCCGGAAAACAGCTCGGCGCCTTTCGGGCCTACGTGGGTGCGGTCGAATTTGCTCTTCGGTGCGCCTTGCGGCTCGGCCGCGGCGGAGGACGCGGATTCGACCGGCTTGGCCGGCGGCGGCTCCTGCGCCAGCGTGTCGGCGTCAAAGCTGCCCATCTTCTGGACCGCCTCGGCCGAGATGGTGTTCAGGTCGATCACGGCGAGCTTGTTCTCGGCAGCCACGCGGCGGGTGGCTGCGGCCCATGGCGCCAGGTCGTCCTTGAGATAGTCGCCCTTGAAGCTGCGCCGGGTCAGCGGGGTGACCAGCACCGGCACGCCGCCCAGTTCCTTCACTTCGCTGGCATAGCGCGCCATGTTGGCGGGGAACTGGGTCACCAGGTCGGTGGAGCGGGGCGCCTTGCCCGGCTGGTCGTTATGCCCGAACTGCACCAGCACGTAGCTGACGCTGTAGCCTGAGGAATCGCGCAGCAGTTCCTGCACTTCGTCCCAGCGCTTTTCAACACGGAAGCTACTGGTGCTGCGTCCGCCGCGCGCCAGGTTGATGCATTTGACTTGCGCGACGAAGCGCGCGCACAAGGCGTCGCCGTAGCCGGAATTGCTGGCCATGGTCGAATCGCCGACCAGGATCACGCGCACCGGCTTGTCGGCGGCGTGTGCGGAGGTGAAGGCCAGCAAGGTGCTGGTCAATACAAGAGGAAGAAGGCGAAAGGACATGGAATGGCTCGCAGAGTTGGCTTGCGAATCATTCTAAAGTGGTCTGACCAATCCCGCAATGTGGACCGGCCAATATTTTGCGAACTTGATTGTTTGGTGGACTTAGCCGCGCGAGAAAGTGCGGGTTACACGCTCCAGGTGGGCGCGCATGGCCTGGCGCGCACCGCTGACGTCGTGGGCGGCGATCGCCTCCAGCACTTTGCGGTGGTCCAGCAGCGTGGTCTTGCGCAGGTCTTCGGTCGCGAAGTGCTGCTTCATCTTTTGCCACAGGCTGCCGCGCTGGTTCCACAGGTATTCGGTCACGCCGACCAGGGCGGTGTTACCGGTGGCGCGGGCAATCGCCAGGTGGAAGTTGCGGTCGGCCAGCTCGTTGCTGGCGCGGTCTTCGTGGTCGCGCTCCATTTCCTGCACGGCGTTCAGGATCGCATCGATGGCCGAATCGGTCGCGTTCTTGGCGGCGATCGCGGCGATTTCCGACTCGATCACGCGGCGCGCGGCCAGCACTTCGAAGGGGCCTGGGCCGACTTCGGGCACTTCCGGCTGGACCTGGGCCTGCTCGCTGACATACACGCCGGAGCCGCCGCGCACCTCGACGATGCCGGACAGTTCGAGCACGATCAGCGCTTCGCGCAGCGAGGCGCGGGATACGCTGAGCTTGGCGGCCAGTTCGCGCTCGGCGGGCAGGCGCTCGCCGGGCTGGATGTTTTCATCGCGGATCAGGTCCTGGATTCGGCTGGCGACCACACGGTACAGGCGCGGCTCTGGCGTATTCGCTGCTTGCGGAGCGGCAGGTTTTTTCATCGGGTGATTTCGATCCAGGGTAAGTGCAGAGTGGAAACAGACGGGGATCGGAAGATTTTAGTTAACTATGGCTATAGTTGCAAGGCGAACGGGCCCGCAGGCCCGTTCTTTATCAAGTAAGAGACAATGCACCTGGCTTTTACGGGTTCGATCGCCAGGTCGGCTACCAGTTCGACTCGCGTTCCGGGGTCGACGTGATGTTATGAATCGACAAATCGGCGCCGTTGAATTCCTGTTCCGCATCCAGCCGCAGGCCGACGGTCAGCTTGAGCGCGCCATAGATCAGGTAGCCGCCGACGACGGCGATCAGCACGCCAAGCACGGTGCCGGCCAGCTGCGCCGAGAAGGTCACGCCGCCCAGGCCGCCCAATTCCTTGAGGCCGAAGATGCCGGCCGCCAGTCCGCCCCAGGCGCCGCACAGGCCGTGCAGCGGCCACACGCCCAGCACGTCGTCGATCTTCCAGCGGTTTTGCGTCAGGGTGAACATCCACACGAAAATCGCGCCGGCGATGCCGCCGGTGACCAGAGCACCAAGCGGGTGCATCAGGTCGGAGCCCGCGCAGACCGCCACCAGCCCGGCCAATGGGCCGTTATAGACGAAGCCCGGGTCGTTCTTGCCGAGTGCCAGCGCCACCAGGGTGCCGCCGACCATGGCCATCAGCGAGTTGACCGCCACCAGGCCGTTCATCTTGTCGAGCGTTTGCGCGCTCATGACGTTAAAGCCGAACCATCCGACGGTCAGGATCCACGCGCCCAGCGCCAGGAAGGGAATCGACGAGGGCGGGTGGGCCGAGATGCCGCCGTTCTTGTTATAGCGGCCGCGGCGCGCGCCCAGCAGCAGCACGGCCGGCAGGGCGACCCAGCCGCCCAGCGCATGGACCACCACCGAGCCGGCGAAGTCATGGAAGGGCGCGCCGAAGCTCGCCTCGATCCAGGCCTGGATGCCGAAACGCTGGTTCCAGGCGATGCCTTCGAAGAAAGGGTAGACCAGGCCGACCAGGATGGCGGTGGCCACGAGTTGCGGGTAGAAGCGTGCGCGCTCGGCGATGCCGCCCGAGATGATGGCGGGAATGGCCGCGGCAAAGGTCAGCAGGAAGAAAAACTTGACCAGGTCATAGCCGTTCTTGGCGGCCAGCACCTCGGCACCGGAGAAGAAGCTGACGCCGTAGGCGACGCTATAGCCGACGAAAAAGTAGGCAATCGTCGAAATGCCGAAGTCGGCCAGGATTTTCACCAGGGCGTTGACCTGGTTCTTTTTACGTACGGTGCCCAATTCCAAAAAGGCGAATCCGGCATGCATTGCCAGAATCATGATGCCGCCTAGCAAAATGAACAATGCATCTGCGGCGCTGTTACTTCCGTTCATGTACAACTCCCAATAATGGTGCAATAAAAGGTGATTCTCCTTATCTTCAAGCAATTTCCATTCCATTTTGGTGCGTTTTTATAAGTATTTGATTTTGTTGAGCTTGTTTGGCAATTCAGGGCCGTGACAGGCAAGGAGTGCACCAAAACGGGGTGTCATTTCGGTGCATCGGAGATTTGCAGGGGCTGCGATGGCGAAATAGGCGCCGGCATTTGATCCGTACATACATCGGCATGCATGTGGTCGAAGCCCTGATTATTTGGGAAAGTATGGTGTTGGCAAAACATTTACTTAATCACCCCCGGTATCATCATGTTGCCGCGATTGAAGCCGATTTCCATCCCCCTTATACATATGATGAGCATGTCCGCACCCACCCAGGCCCGCCTGCGCCGCCGTCCGCTTGCGCTGATCATTGCGGGATGCTTTTCATTGGGTGCTCCGGCAGTGCATGGCCAGGCCGCCGATCCGGCACCGGTCAAACCCAAGGAAGAGCCGCCCAAGCAGGTGGTGCGGGTGCCGGCCGAACCGGAAGCCGGCATGACATCGGTGACGGTGGCGGCGGAACGCCCCACCAGCCGCATCGACCGCCAGGTCTACGACGTCAAGGCCGACGTCGGATCGTCCACCAGTTCGGCCGCGGACGCGCTCAACAATGTGCCTTCGGTCGCGGTGGACGCGGACGGCACGGTCAGCTTGCGTGGCAACACCAATGTGCAGATCCTGGTCGACGGCAAGCCCTCGGCCATGCTGCAAGGCGAAAACCGCGGCCAGGCGCTCAATGCGATGCCGTCGGACGACATCGAGTCGATCGAGGTCATCAACAATCCAGGCGCCCAGTTCGGCAACGAAGGCGGCGGCGGTCCGATCCTCAACCTGGTGATGCGGCGGGTGCGCCGGCCCGGTGGCACGGCCTTTGCCAATGGCAACGCCGGCAGCCAGGGACGCTATAACAGCGCGCTCAACGGCAGCTACAACACCGGCCTGCTCAGCTTCCAGGGCGGTGCCAACATATTCCATGAAAAGTCGGGCAGCACCTTTTCATCGCAGCGCAGCCGCATCAATCCCGCCACCGGCGAGACCACCCGCAGCGCCAACAGCGGCAGTTCGCAAGGCGAGAACGACTCGGCCGCGCTCAATGCCACGCTTGGCTATAACTTCGGCGCCAAAGACCGGCTCGCGGCCGGCTGGAGCTACCGCAATTCCAAGTCAAACGGCGAGGGCGCGAACCGCTACCTCAACTACGAGCTGAACGAGGTCCTGGGCAGCGACTACCTGCGCACCTCCAGGGACCGCAACGAAAACACCGCCTACACCTGGAACCTGCTGTTCGACCATAAGGGCGACGCGGCCGGCGAAAACTTCAAGCTCGATTTCCGGGTCAGCGCCAACGACAGCACGCGCCAGTCCAATTACGGCAATACCTACGCGGTGCGGCCACGCAATGCGCTCGACCGGATGAGCCGCCAGAGCAGCGCCACCGGCAGCCGCATCGTCGACTTCACCGGCGACTATGAGCTGCCGACCCAAACCAGCGTGCTCAAGCTCGGCTTCAAGGCAGCCGAAACCGAAGGCAGTTTTGACACCCGTTATGTCGACATCGACACTGCCACGGGCGTTGAAATCCCGGTTCCTTCGCGCACCAACGAATTCGAAGTCACCGAAATCAAGCTCGCAGTGTACGGCTCCTGGCAGCGCCGCCTGAGCGAAGCGTGGAACGTGCAGGCCGGCGTGCGCGCCGAGTACACCGACATCGACATCAATCAGATCACCGGCAATGTACAAGGCTCGAGCAGCTATATGAGCTACATTCCCAGCGCCTTCGCCACGTACAAGCTGTCGCCGGATTCGACCCTGCGCTTCAACTATGCCAACCGCATCCGCCGGCCCAACGTCAACGACCTCAATCCCTACGTGATTTACCGCGACGAGTTCAACGTCTCATCGGGCAATATCAATCTGCGCCCGTCCAAGAGCGACTCCTTCGAGGTCGGCTACGAAACCAACATCGGCAAGCTCGACGCCACCTTGCGCGGCTACATGCGGCGCGATTCCGACCTGATCACGGAGAAGCGCTACTTCATCAGCGAGACGGTGCTGCTGACCACGCGCGACAATGCCGGCTCGAACCGTTCCGGCGGTCTGGAATTCAATCTCAGCGGACGCGTGATTCCGACCCTTCAGGTCAGCGCCGGCGGCAACTACGGCTACACCGAGCAGACCACGCTCGACCTCACCGGCAGGCAATACATCCGCTCGCTCACCGCACTGAGCCTGCGCGCGCGCGTGAACTACACGCTCACGCCGACCGACCAGCTGCAAATGCAGCTTAACCGGCAGGGCAAGGCCTTCTCGGGACGCGGCTACCGGCTGGCCAACACGGTGGCCAACTTCACCTGGCGGCGCACGGTGACGCCGCGCCTGAGCCTGGTCTTCAACGTGCGCGACCTGTTCGACTCGTCGAAGTTCGACAGCGTGGTGGAAAGCGACATCGTGCGCGAATACTCGACGCGCCGGCCGGATGGGCGCGTGGTGTTCCTGGGATTGTCGTACCGCTTCGGCGGGCTGGACGGCGTGATGCCCGGCGCGCGCCGGCCTGGTGCGCAGAGTGGCCCGGGGGTGATGCGCCGGGGTGCTGGAGGCGGCGGTGCTGGTGGTGGCGACGGCGGACCAGGGCGATAAGTTCATTGCCACCGAATCATTGCTTCTAAAACCGGGTCTGTCCCGGGTCTGTCCCGGGTCTGTCCCGGTTTTAGAAGTTGGGTCTGTTCCGGTTATAGAAATTGAATCAGAGATCAGGTTTTCGCTGCGCTCAGGCAGGTCTTCATGAATGCCTTGCGTTCGTCGCCTTTCTTGCCTGCAGCTTCCGCGTTGCAGGTCTTCATCTTGGTCTGCTGGGCAGTGGCTTTCGGCTCGGGCTTGGCGCTCAGGCAGGTCTTCATGAAGGCCTTGCGCTCGTCGCCTTTCTTGCCCTCCGCTTCGGCGTTGCAGGTAACCATCTTGTTCTGCTGCGCGGTTTTTGCGCCGGCGGCCGGGGCATCCGGGCCTGCGGCAAAGGCGGCGCCGGCAATGGTCATGGCGGCGAGGGCGGTTAACAGTTGTTTCATGGCAAATCTCCAGGTAGAGGGACTATCGGCAATCAAGGTCACTGCGGTGTTTACTCGCAATAACTATACGACAGCCCGCTCGTTTCCTGACGAAATTTTTTGCCTTAGTGATCCGCGCGTTTGCCAGCGGTGTTGCCCTCGCCGGACGCTTGGCCCAGCCCCGGCCCGCCGGCACCATCCATCGGCTGCCCTGGCGGCAATCCCATGCTGTGCAGGCTGGTGTCGTTGTCGTTGAGCGGCTTCGGCTTGCCGGCCACCTTGTCGGCATCGCTCTCGGGCGGCGCCGGCGGGTGAGTCGGAAGCGGCGGCTGCATGTCGCGGCGTGATGGGTCTTGTTCCTTCATTGTGTCCTCCATTCATCAAAATGTTCCGCATGAAATTTAGACGCAAGTAAAGCGATCTGGTTCGGTATGGGATTGCGCCACGCCAGATCCAGCCTCATGCGCGCTGCTAGTCTGGATTGGATCGGTCCGCTTCCGCGGTGCCGGGATATAAGGAGCTTGCAGCGATGGAAATACGTCAGCAGTCTTTTAATTTTCCGAAGACATCCAGTTCAGGGCCGCAGCCAGCCGAAGCGCGCATTGCGTTTCCGCGCAGTATCTTGCGAGCGACGGCGGGCATGTCGGGCTACTCGGCCACCTTCGAGAATCAGGAGGACCATCATCTCGGCCGGCTCACCGTGGAGCTGTCGAGCCGGATCGATCCCGATGACGACACCGTGTTGATCGTCAATGGCAGCTTCGGCCTGCGCGACTGGTCGGGCGAGTGGGACGACGATTACAGCGGCAACATCCAGTACGTGGTACTGGCCGACCTGGCTGGCGTCAGCCCGCCGTTTCCGGGCGATCCGCGCGGCGACCTCATCATCGTCGATGGCGAGATCACCCAGGTCATCCAGCACTTCCGCAGCGACGATCACCTCGACAGCGTCAACGTATTCCCGGATAACTCGATCCGCCTGGTGGCCGACAAGCCAACCGTGGTGCGCCTCTACATCGACTACGACGCCAGCTCGGGCCTGGCGCCGATCGCCCGCCTGACCGGCATGCTCGATGTGACCACGGCGGCCGGCACCACCACCGCGATCAGTCCGATCGAGACCATCGTGCCGCGCCGCGACGTGCAGATCGAACGCGGTCAGCGCGGCCATACGCTCAACTTCCTGATTCCCGAAGATCTCTCGCGCGGCGTGGTGGCCATCAGTGCGCGCGCCATCGACGCGGCCGACAATACCCAGTTCTCGGCCGCGTTCATTCGCACGCTTACCTTCGAAACCATGCCCGCGCTGCCGGTGATCGCGGTCGCCATCAACTACACCGGGCCGGACGTGGTGGATGGCGCCACCCCGGCCCAGCTGGCCGCACCCACCCAGGCCGACTTCGTCAGCACGCTGCAGCTGACCGAGCGCCTGTTCCCGATCCCGCAGGTGAGCATCACCAGCTTCCTGACCATGGACTACGACGAGGAAGTCGAGTCCGACATCAGCGAAGGCTGCGATAAGCTCGATGAGCTGCTCGACGCCGTGCGCGACATGCGCGGCGACTCGGAAGACATCGTGCTAGGCTTGTTCAACACCGGCTTGAATACCGGCTCGGTGGGCGGCTGCGGCGGTGGCGGCGCGGCGGTCGGCCGGGTCAACGCCGGCGGCACGGCGGCGCATGAACTGGGCCACGCACTGGGCCGCCAGCACGCGCCGTGCGACAACGTCACGCGCTGCAATCAGCCGGCCAACACCGACGACAATTATCCGCGCTACAGCGGCTACGATTCCGACAGCATCGGCGAATTCGGCTTCGACAGCTTCAACCTCTCGGTCAAAGACCCGGCCATCGCGCACGACATCATGGGCTATTCGGGTAACAAGTGGATCAGTCCATATAACTACAAGGCGCTGATGAGCCGCCTGCCGGAGGAGTTCGGCGCCGCAGCCGGTGGTCCCGAGGGACGGCCGGAGGACCGCGGCGATTGGATCAAGATCAAGCAGCAGCAGCTGTTCCTCAACTTGCGCATCGAGCGCGACCACTCGATCGAGCTGCGCCCGGCCTTTCATTTCGCCGCCTTCCCGCAGCCGCGCGGCATGCTGCGCACCGAGTTCACCATCGAACTGCAGGATGAGCGTGGCCGCATGCTCAAGCACGCCTGCCTGTATGCGTCGGCGCACGGCTCGTCCTGCGGCTGCGGGCACGGCACCTGGCCGCTGCGCATCCGCCAGGCGTTGTCCTTCGACCGGTGCGCGGCATCGCTGGTGATCTTCGACTGCGACGGCAAGGTGGTGTTCCGGCGCGAGATCGGCGCGCCGCCCAAGGTCGCGGTGGAGGTCGACGGGGCCGACGATCCATCCCGGAAGGAGCTTACCGTGCGCTGGCAGGCCGACGATGGCGAAGCCTTGTGGTACCTGGTGCAGTGGCGCGATGCGCGCGGCACTTGGCGCGGGGCCGGGCCACGCACGCGCGCCATGTCGATGCAGGTCCCCAAGACGCTGTTCAGGCGCCAGCGCGAAGTGGCGGTCCGGGTGCTGGCCAGTGGCGGCATCGCGACCGGCGAGAGCGTATGGGAGGGCCGCCTCGGCGTGCCCGATCAAGCGCCGGGCGCCAATATCGGCTTGAGCCTGGCCGGCGTGGCGGCGGGCGCCGGCGGCAGTGTGCCGCTGCCGCCCTTGCTGCGGCTGGTGATGAGCAACGGGCCGGTGCGTCCGGACGTGCGCTGGTACAACAGCCGCGGGGCCGAAATCGGCCGTGGACGCACGCTCGAGCTGAACCGCCTGCCACCCGGAATGCATGCCGTGCATGCCGTGGTGCTCGACACGGGGCAGGGCGGTGCGACAGCGGTATGGACAGTGGAACACCAGCGGTCGGGGCGCTTCGTGCTGCACCTGCCCAAGCGTAGCGATCAATCAGCCACCACCAAGGAGTAGACCATGCAGATCCTCAGCGATGTGATCCGTTTCAACCGTGACCGTGGCGACGGCCCGCGCCAGCAGAGCGGCGAGGTGGTGTTTCCGACCGGCGTGACCCAGGCCACGGCGATCCTGACCGGCTTCGACGTGGCCTTCTCGCCGACCAGCGACCATCACCTTGGCAATCTCGAAGTGCGGCTGGAAGCGGCCATCGATCCGCTGGCGCCGCGCCGGGTCAATGTGCAGGCCACCTTCGGCCTGCGCGACTGGTCGGGCAGCTGGGACGATAACTACGAAGGCGAGATCTTTTTCACCGTGGTCGCGGAATAGGCGGCCACACCGCCATCCTCGCGTGGGGCGGGGGTGGCGGTTTTTTGCATGAAAGAAAGCATTAACAATCCGATTGACGCAGCGCCCTTCCATCGATAAGGTTTCATAAAAGAGTTCAGTACCCTGGCCGACGGCGAGCCGATTGAAAACTGCGCAAGCGAACAGCACAGCCTACGGCATATTGGTACTATAAATTTTTGCTGCATGCCAGCTGTTCAGGAGGAAAGCGATAGTGGACCATCCCCGCCCCCAACTGCGACGCGACCAATGGCTCAGTCTCGATGGCCCTTGGCAAGCAATGCTCGACGACGATGCCGTCTTTTACGAGCCGGCCAGTGTGCCGTTCGACCGCACCATCATTGTCCCTTATCCACCCGAGGCCAACGCCAGCGGCGTACACGACCAGGGCTTCCGGCGCCGCGTCTGGTACCGCCGCGTGGTCGGCCTGGATGACGACCTGTACCCGGATGAAGGCGAACGCCTCATGCTGCACTTCGGCGCGGTCAACCACCGCGCGCGGGTGTGGATCAACGGCCGCTACGCCATCGAGCACAAGGGCGGCCACAGCCCGTTCTCGCTCGACATTACGCGCCACCTGGAAGGCCATAGCCTGGAAATCGTGGTGCAGGCCGAGGATGACCCGCACGACATGCACAAGGTGCGCGGCAAGATGGACTGGGAACTGGAGCCGCACTCGATCTGGTACCCGCGCACCACCGGCATCTGGCGCACCGTCTGGGTGGAGAACGTCGCCGCCGCGCATATCGAGCGGCTGCGCTGGACCGCCGACGTGTCGCACTGGCAGATCCGCCTCGACGCCGACGTGACGCACCTACCGCCCGGCGGCACCGTCAACGTGACCTTGCGCCTGGGCGAGCGCCTGCTGGTATCGGACCGCTGCCTGCTGACCGGCGAGCGGCTTTCGCGCATCTTTCAGCTGCCCGATCCCGGCATCGACGACGCTAGAGCCCACTGGCTGTGGAGTCCGGAAAGCCCGCAGCTGATCGCCGCCGAGATCGCGGTACACGACAAGGACGGCCTGGTGATCGACTTCGTCTACAGCTACACCGCGCTGGTCAAGGTCGATGTCGACGGCGACCGCTTCCAGCTCAATAGCCGGCCCTACTACCTGCGCATGGTGCTCGACCAGGGCTACTGGCCGGAAAGCCTGATGGTGGCCTCGTCCGAGCAGCTGCGCGACGACGTCCTCCTGATCAAGCGGCTGGGCTTTAACGGCGTGCGCAAGCACCAGAAATCGGAAGACCCGCGCTGGCTGTACTGGTGCGATGTGCTGGGCCTGTGCGTGTGGGCCGAAATGCCGTCCGCCTATGGCTTTTCCAGCGAAACCGTGCACGGCGTGGTGGAGGAGTGGAAGGAACTGGTCGAGCGCGACGTCTCGCATCCCTGCATCGTGGCGTGGGTGCCGACCAATGAATCGTGGGGCGTGCCCGAACTGATGTATGACCCGCGCCAGGTCGACTTCGTGCGCGCGCTCTACCACCTGACGCGCGCGCTCGACGGCTCGCGCCCGGTGGTCGGTAACGACGGCTGGGAAATGCCGTGCGGGGACTTCGTCAACATCCACGACTACCATGCCGATCCCGAAGAGCTGTACAGCCGCTACGGCACCCGCGAACAGCTCGCCTATTCGCTCGAACACGTGCGGCCGGCGCGCCGGCGCCTGGTGATCGACGGCTTCACGGGCTTGAACAAGCCGGTGTTCCTGTCCGAATTCGGCGGCATCGCCTGCATCGCTGGCAAGGGCGAGAAGGGCTGGGGCTATTCGGTGGCGCAGGACGGCGCCGAACTGCTGCTGCGCTACCAGGCCCTGATGGCGGCGATCCACCGCTGCAAGTCCTTGTCCGGCTTCTGTTACACCCAGCTGACCGACACCTTCCTCGAAAAGAATGGCCTCCTGACCGAGCACCGCGTACCCAAGGCGCCGATCGAAGACCTGGCGCGCGCCACCCGCGGGGCCGAAGCGATCCTGCACGACTGGTATGTCGACCCGCTCGGGCACAGCCAGACTTGGCGCGACAAGCGCGGCGAGGACGTGCCGCTCGAATGGCTGCGGGTGGGCGGCATTGCCGACGCGCTGGTGCACGAAGTGGCGCAGGCACCCGCCAGCCCGGGGCCGGAGGACTTGCCGGGTACCGAGGGGCCGGTCTCCAGCCTCACTGTCAAGCCGGTGTGACCCGACGTGTGAGCCAACCCGCGCAGCGCAGGACCTGGCTGGCCGCGGCAGCGTGGCTGGCCGGCTTCGGCCTGCCACTTGCCTCAAGGGCTCAGGCCCCCGTCGAGGTCAGGATGTGGACCTTGCTCAGCGGCGGCGACGGCGAGCGCATGCGCGCTTTGGTCGAACGGTTCAACGCCAGCCAGCGCGAGGTGAGGGTGGTCAGCACCACCCTGCGCTGGGGCGAGCCCTTCTACACCAAACTCATCACCGCCACCGTGGTCGGCGCTGGCCCCGACCTGGCCACGGTCCACCTGTCGCGCATGACCAACCTGGCCGGCGGCGGCGTGCTGCGCCCGATCACGCCGCACGAGCTGTACGCGGCCGGGCTGCGCAGCGAGGACTTTTTCCCGCGCCAGTGGGACAAGACCATTCACCAAGGACGCAGCTACGCGGTACCGCTCGACCTGCACCCGCTGGTCCTGTATTACAACAAGACCCTGGCCGCAAGGGCCGGCCTGCTGGACGGCGCCGGCACGCTCAAGCGGATCGACGGCATCGACGCCTTGACGGCAGCCTTTCGCCTTGTCAAAGAGAAGACCGGGCGCGCCGGCCTGACCATGGAAAGCGCGCAAAGCTCGTATGCCATCTGGCGCTTGTGGGTCTCGATGCTGGCGCAGCGCGAACGCGCGGTGGTGGCCAACGGCCGCTTCGCCTACGGGCCCGACGGACCGGAGGCGCTGGCCCAGGTATCGAGCTGGTTCAAGCGCGGCTATGCCACGCCGGGCCTCGATTATCCCGCCTCCACCAGCCAGTACATGGGCGGCAATGCCGGCTTCATGCTCAACGGCGTGTGGGAGGTGCCGGAGCTGGTCAAGGCCAGCGCCAGGCGCTCGCTGGGCTTCGAGTACGGCATCGCGCCGCTGCCGCGCATGTACGCCAACGCCAGCGTGTGGGCCGACTCGCACGGCTTCGCGCTGCCGGCCAACGAGGGCAGGCCCATGGCGCCCGCCAAAGCGGCGGCAGTACTGCGTTTTGTGGCGTACGTGAGCCGCCACTCGATGGGCTGGGCCGAGGGCGGCCACATTCCGGCTTACCGGCCGGTGGCCGAATCGGCGGCGGCGCGCGCGCTCATGCCCAACGCGCTGTATGCGGCGGCCGCGGCCAATGTGGTCTACGACCCGGACGGCTGGTACATGGGCGCGGCCGGGCCGCTGCAAGCGATCGCCTCCAAGTTCCTGCCGGCGGCGCTATCGGGCCAGCTGACCCCGGCCGACGCGCTGCACCGCTTCGAACTGGAAGCGGCCCGCCTGCTGCGCAAACGTCCGCCGAGGTATTGATGAACGCGCAGACCAAGCCATCCACGCGCCGCGAAGGCCGTTCCGCCTTGCTGCTGCTGGCGCCGTTCATCGCCGTGTTCCTGCTGTTCTTCCTGGTCCCGGCGGCGCAAACCTTTTACCTCAGCCTGACCGAGAGCAGCCTGACCCGCACCAGCGCTTTCATTGGCCTGGCCAACTACAGGGCGCTGGTGCAGGACCCGTCTTTCTGGTCTTCGCTCGGAAACACCTTCTACTTTTCGCTGCTGACGGTACCCGCGCTGACCGCGCTCGGCCTCGTCATGGCGCTGCTGGTAGACCGCTTCACCCGCGCCAGCGCCTGGCTGCAGGCCTCGTTCTTCCTGCCCTTCGTGCTGCCGATATCGGTCATGACCCTGATCGCCGACTGGATGCTCCATCCCACCACCGGCATCGTCAACCACCTGCTGGGTATCGAGCACGCATGGCTGGCCGACCTGCACTGGGCGATGCCGGTGGTTGCCATCGGCACCGTCTGGTGGACCGTGGGGTTTAATATGCTGATGTTCCTGGCCGGCCTGCGCAACATCCCGCGCGAGATGTACGAGGCAGCTCAACTCGATGGCGCGCACGGCTTCGCGCTGTTTCGCCACATCACCTGGCCGGCACTGGCGCCGGTGACGGCCACCGCGCTGGTGCTGCAGGCTATTTCCTCGCTCAAGATCTTCGGCCAGACCTACATCCTTACCACCGGCGGGCCGTTCAATACCACCCGCGTCACGCTGCACTATATGTACGAGACCGCGTTCACCCAGAGCGACGCCGGCTACGCGGCGGCGATCGCCATGGCCTTCGTGATCATCGTGGTGGGCCTGTCGCTACTGCAGGCCTTCCTGGCGCGCTGGCTGGCACGGAGGAATGGATGAAGCGGCGCGGCGCTGCGGGCTGGCCGGTGGCCGCGCTGCTTTCGGCCGTGCTGCTGGCCGCGCTGTGGGCCGCGCCGCTGCTATGGGCGCTGAGCACGGCGCTGCGCCCGGAAAGCGAAACCATCTCGCCGGTGTTCCACTACCTGCCGCAGACCTGGACCGTCGAAGCTTTCGCCAAAGTGCTCGCGGCCGGCAAGCTGCCGCGTTGGCTGTTCAACAGCGCGCTGGTGGCGCTGCTGGTCACGGTGATCACGATCGTCACCAGCCTGATGGCGGCCTACGCCTTCTCGCAGCTGCGCTTTCGCGGGCGCCAGCTGCTATTCGCCCTGGCCATGCTGGCCTTCCTGCTGCCCTTCGAAGCGCTGCTGGTGCCGCTGTTCCGGACCATGAACCAGCTTGGGCTGATCAACAGCTATGCCGGCATCGTGCTGCCGCAAGTGGTGTCGCCGGTGGTGATTTACGTATTCAAGCAGTTCTTCGACACCATCCCGCCCGACTTTCGCGAAGCCGCGCTGATGGACGGCGCTTCGCCCATGCGCGTGCTGTGGAGCGTTTACCTGCCCATGTCCGGCAATATCGTCTGGGCGATGGCGATCGTGACTTTCATCGCGGCGTGGAACAACTTCCTCTGGCCCTTCATCATCGTCACCTCGTCCGACATGATGACCATTCCGCTCGGCCTGACCCAGACCTACGACGCCTTCGGCGTACGCTATGCGCAACTGATGGCGGCGGCCCTGCTGGGCGCCATGCCGGTGGCACTGGCCTATGTGCTGTTCCAGCGCCGCGTGACGCAAGGCTTCCTGGCGGCGACAGGACTGAAGGGCTGAAGTGCGCCGCTGTCGTTTTCCCGCCCGTCTGTACGCAAATTGACGTATGTGCCGTGTGGAATTGAATGGCTAATCTGCAAACACAGCAGATTTTTCATTCACCACGAGGGGCAACGATGAGTTTCACTTTCAGTAAAAGAGCCCGTTACGGCGTCCGTTACGGCGTGCTGGCGGCCAGTATTGCGGCGGCCTGCGTCCAGGCCCATGCCGGCGCCACCATCAACTTTGGCGAAGACAAGTCCATCACCGCCGGTTTCGGCATGCGCGCCAGCTACACCAGCGCCGAGGACGGCGCCCCCAACGGCACATCGCGCTCGAATGACTTCAACCTGGATAGCGCGCGCCTGTTCTTCGGCGGTTCGCTGAACAAGAACATCAAAGGCATGTTCAACACCGAATGGGACGGCGACCAGATCCGCGTGCTGGACGCCGCCGCGCAGTTTGCCATCGCGCCTGAACTGAACATCTGGGCCGGCCGCCTGCTGTCGCCATCGGACCGTGCCAACATGGCCGGCCCTTACTACTCCACCGGCGGCGGCTACTGGGCCGGCGTGGCCTCGCGCTACGGCTACAACGGCGGCATCTTCCGCGGCCGCGACGACGGCGTGGTGGTGTGGGGCGACCTGGCCGGCGCAAAGTTCAATTACTCCTTCGGCGCCTTCGAAGGCCGCACCTTCGGCATCGGCAGCCTGACCCAGGCCCAGGCCCGCGCCGCCGGCGTCGACACCGACGACAGCCTGATGTACGCTGGGCGCGTGCAGGCCAACCTGTGGGACCCGGAGCCGGGCTACTACGGCACCGGTAACTACCTGGGCGCCAAGGACATCCTGTCGATCGGCTTCGCCGCGCGCTACCAGAAGGATGGCGTGGCGACGCTGCTGCGCCAGGGCGACTACACCGGCTGGAATGTCGACCTGCTGATGGAAAAGAAGCTCAGTGCCGGCACCGCCGTCGCACTGGAAGCGGCTTACTACGACTACGACAACGACGGCGTCATCCTGGCCGAGCAGGGCAAGGCCTGTTCGGCGGGCCTGTCCTTCATCGCCGGCAAAGTGCAGCCCTTTGTGCGCCTGCAGAAGTTCTCGCCCGATTCCAACATCGACACCCGCCAGGCCGACATCGGCGTCAACTACATCATCGAAGGCTACAACGCGCAGGTCAGCGCCGTGTACTCCAAGACGAAGGTCGGCAACGGCGACAGTGACAAGGTCGTCGTGGCCATGCAGTTCCAGTACTGATTCGACCATCTATAACAAGGAACCCACCATGCAAACCCGCCGTACTTTCGCCCTCAAGCTGACCCGCATCGCCGCCGGCGCAGCTCTCTTGACGAGCGGCCTGTCCGCTCACGCCGCCGACACCATCAAGGTCGGCATCCTGCATTCGCTGTCCGGCACCATGGCCATCTCCGAGACCTCGCTCAAGGACGTGGCCCTGATGACCATCGACGAGATCAACGCCAATGGTGGCGTGCTCGGTAAAAAGCTCGAAGCGGTGGTGGTCGACCCGGCTTCCAATTGGCCGCTGTTCGCCGAAAAGGCGCGCCAGCTGATCGCCAAGGACAAGGTCGCGGCGGTGTTCGGCTGCTGGACCTCGGTCTCTCGCAAGTCGGTGCTGCCGGTTTTCAAAGAACTCAACAGCCTGCTGTTCTACCCGGTCCAGTACGAAGGCGAAGAGCTGGAAAAGAACGTGTTCTACACCGGCGCGGCACCCAACCAGCAGGCCATTCCCGCGGTCGAATACCTGATGAGCAAGGATGGCGGCGGCGCCAAGCGCTTCGTGCTGCTGGGGACCGACTATGTCTACCCGCGCACCACCAACAAGATCCTGCGCGCTTTCCTGAAAAGTAAAGGCGTGAAGGATTCCGATATCGACGAGGTCTACACCCCGTTCGGCCACTCCGACTACCAGACCATCGTCGCCAACATCAAGAAGTTCGCGGCGGGCGGCAAGACGGCGGTGATCTCCACCATCAACGGCGACTCCAACGTCCCGTTCTACAAAGAGCTCGGCAATGCGGGGCTCAAGGCAACCGACGTGCCGGTGGTCGCCTTCTCGGTGGGCGAAGAAGAACTGCGCGGCGTCGACGCCAAGCCGCTCTTGGGCCACCTCGCGGCCTGGAACTACTTCCAGTCGGTGAAGAACCCGGTCAACAGCGGCTTTATCCAGAAATGGAAAGCCTACGCCAAGGCCAAGAATCTGCCGAACGCCGCCACCGTGGTCACCAACGACCCGATGGAAGCGACCTACGTCGGCATCCACATGTGGAAGCAGGCGGTGGAAAAGGCCAAGTCGACCGATACCGACAAGGTCATCGCGGCCATGGGCGGCCAGACCTTCAAGTCGCCATCGGGCTACATCCTGACCATGGACCCGACCAACCACCACCTGCACAAGCCGGTGATGATCGGCGAGATCAAGGCGGACGGCCAGTTCTCGGTGGTGTGGAAGACCAAAGGCCCGGTACGCGCCCAGCCATGGAGTCCATTCATTTCGGGTAACGAAGGCAAGCAAAAGCTGTAAAGGCTGGAATGGGGCGGCGCTGGCATGTTTCATGCTGCGCTGCCCCTACCCAGACCAACCGATGGAGGATTGAAGCGATGAGACTTTTACGGCAAGACCGAAGCACACTTAGCCTGAGCGGACTGCTGCTGTGTGCTGTTTTGATGTGCATGCACACCCTGGCTTCGGCCCACGGCGGTCATGGCGCCCATGCTTCGCATGCGCGCCATGCAGGCCTGGATCCGGCGCTGCTGGCGCCACTGGCTGGAGACGATCCCGATGCGCGCGCCGAAGCGGTCGCAAAGATCGGCGCCCTGGCCACGCCGGAAGCGGCGACCATCCTCAAAGCCCTCCAGGATGAAACCATGTTCGTCACCCCCGAGGGTGGCATCTACATCGTCGACGGCGAACATGCGGTGGACGCCGCCACCGGCCACGAAGTCGCCATGCCGGAAAGCCTGGACGCCATCGTCGTCAACAACCGCCTGCGCGGCGCGCTGCAATCGGCCATGGCCGGCTTCGACCTGCTGTCGGCTGACGCCAGTGCGCGCATGAGCGCCGTCCAGGCCCTGCAAACCCAGGGTGCCGAGCCGGCCCAGCTGCCGATCTTGCGCAAAGCGCTGAGCGTTGAGAACGACCCGAATGTGAAGGAGGTGCTGCAATCGCTGGTCGCCACGGCCAGCCTGAAGGACCCCGATCCGGTGGTGCGCAAGGCCGCCGTGACCGCGCTGGCCGACACCAGCAATGCCGCCGTGCGCCCGCTGCTGCAGGCCATCGTGGAGGACAAGGCCGAGCCGGATGCCGGCGTGCGCCGCGCCGCCGCCGCCAGCCTGGACGCGCTAGATACCCGCATCGCCCGCACTGAGCTGGTCGGTAACATCTTCTACGGCGTCTCGCTGGGCAGCGTGCTGCTGCTCGCCGCGCTCGGCCTGGCGATCACCTTCGGCCTGATGGGCATCATCAACATGGCCCACGGCGAACTGCTGATGATCGGCGCCTACACCACCTTCGTGTGCCAGGCGCTGTTCCGCCAATACCTGCCTGGCTCGGTCGACGCCTACCTGCTGGTGGCCATTCCGTCCGCCTTCCTGGTGGCCGCCGGCGTCGGCATCGCGCTCGAACGCAGCGTGATCCGCTGGCTGTACGGCCGTCCGCTGGAAACCCTGCTGGCCACCTGGGGCATCAGCCTGATCCTCATGCAAACCGTGCGCACCGTGTTCGGCGCCCAGAACGTCGAAGTCGCCAACCCGGCCTGGATGTCCGGCGGCGTCACCGTGCTCGGATCGCTGGTGCTGCCGTATAACCGCATCGCCATCATCGTCTTCGCCGTGCTGGTCGTGGCCGCCCTGTGGGCCATCCTGAACAAAACCCGGCTCGGCCTGTTCGTGCGCGCCGTCATGCAGAACCGCCGCATGGCCGACTGCGTCGGCGTGCCCACCGGGCGCATCGACATGATGGCCTTCGGCCTCGGCTCCGGCATCGCCGGCCTGGGCGGCGTGGCCCTGTCGCAGCTGGGCAACGTCGGCCCCGACCTGGGCCAGAGCTACATCGTCGACTCCTTCATGGTGGTGGTGCTGGGCGGCGTCGGCCAGCTGGCCGGCACCGTCATCGCCGCCTTCGGCCTGGGCGAAGCGAACAAATTTTTGGAACCGATGTATGGCGCCGTGCTGGCCAAGATCAGCATCCTCGTGTTCATCATCATCTTCATCCAGCGCCGTCCGCAAGGGCTGTTTGCGCTCAAGGGCCGGAGCGTCGACTGATGAAGCGGCTGTTCTCACACCGCGCGTGGATGCTGCTGCTGGCGGTAACCATCCTCGCGCTGCTGCTGCCACTGGCTAACCTGCTGTTCCCGGCCGGGCACCTGCTGCACGTGTCCGACTACACCGTGGGCCTGGCCGGCAAGTTCATGTGCTTCGCCCTGGCGGCGCTGGCGCTCGACCTGGTGTGGGGATATACCGGCATACTCTCGCTCGGCCATGGCGTCTTCTTCGCGCTCGGCGCCTATGCCCACGGCATGTACCTGATGCGCGCCGCCGCCAGCGACACCGGCAGCGCGCTGCCCAACTTCATGGTCTTCCTCGACTGGAAAGCCTACCCCTGGTTCTGGTCCATGACGGACAGCTTCTGGTACTGCATGCTGCTGGTGATCGTGGTGCCCGCCGTGCTGGCCTTCGTGTTCGGCTACTTCGCCTTCCGCTCGCGCATCAAGGGTGTCTACTTCTCCATCATCACCCAGGCCATGACCTACGCCTTCATGCTGCTGTTCTTCCGCAACGACACCGGCTTCGGCGGGAACAACGGCTTTACCGGCTTCACCACGCTGCTCGGTTTCAGCCTGACCGACGCCGGCACCCGCGCCGCGCTGTACATCCTCAGCCTCGGCGTGCTGGTCGGCGCGCTCCTGCTGTGCCGCGCCATCGTCAAGTCCAAGCTGGGCCGCGTGCTGCAAGCGGTGCGCGACTCCGAATCGCGCCTCATGTTCATCGGCTACGACCCGCTCTGGTTCAAGCTGTTTGTATGGACCGTATCGGCCGTGCTGTGCGCGGTCGCCGGCGCCCTCTACGTGCCGCAGGTCGGCATCATCAACCCATCCGAAATGTCGCCGGCAAACTCGATCGAGATGGTCGTCTGGGCAGCGGTGGGCGGGCGCGGCACCCTGGTCGGCCCCATCATCGGCGCATTCGCCGTCAATGGCCTCAAGAGCTGGTTCACCGCGGCCCTGCCCGAATTCTGGCTGTTCGCCCTTGGCCTCCTGTTCATCGGCGTCACGCTGTTCATGCAAAAAGGCCTGTTAGGACTGGTGCGCGAATACCGCAAGCCCAAGGCGGCACCAAGTCCCGCCGCGCCACAGCTTGAAAAGGAAATCGCATGAGAGTTTCAAGCTCGGCTCCCGCGCTCGACACCAGCCATGGCGCGATCCTCTACATGGAAGAAGTCACGGTCAACTTCGACGGCTTCACCGCCCTGAACAAGCTAAGCCTCGACATCTCCGTGGGCGAGCTGCGCTGCATCATCGGCCCCAACGGCGCCGGCAAGACCACCATGATGGACGTCATCACCGGCAAAACCCGGCCGACGTCCGGCACCGTGTACTTCGGCCAGACCATGGACGTCTCGCGCATGACCGAGCACGCCATCGCCCACGCCGGCATCGGCCGCAAGTTCCAGCGCCCGACCGTATTCGAGCAGCACACCGTGTTCGAGAATCTCGAACTGGCCATGAAGATGAACAAGCGGGTGCGTCAGACCCTGTTCGCGCGCCTGTCGTCCGAACAGGCCGACCGCATCGACGCCGTGCTGCGCCTGATCCGCCTGGCCGGCCAGGTGCACCGGCCGGCCGGATTGCTGTCGCACGGGCAGAAGCAATGGCTCGAGATCGGCATGCTGCTGATCCAGGAACCGCAACTGATCCTGCTCGACGAACCGGTGGCCGGCATGTCCGACGCCGAGACCGCGAGGACCGCCGAACTGCTCAATGAACTGCGCGGCAAGCACTCGATCATGGTGGTCGAGCACGACATGGGTTTTGTCGCCGAGATCGCCCAGCAAGGCAAGGTCACGGTGCTGCACGAAGGCTCGGTACTGGCCCAGGGGACCATGCAGCAGGTGCAATCGGACGAGCGCGTCATCGAAGTGTACCTGGGGAGATAAGGGATGTTAGAGGTAAAACAGCTGAACCAGTACTACGGCTCCTCGCACACGCTGCGCGGGGTCTCGCTATCGGTACGCAAAGGCGAATGCATGGCCCTCCTGGGCCGTAACGGCGTCGGCAAGACCACACTGCTCAAATGCCTGATGGGCGTACTGCCGGTATCGTCCGGCGGCGTGATCTTCAATGGGCGCGACATCACCAGGATGTCCCCGCACCGGCGCGCCGCCGCCGGCATCGCCTATGTACCCCAAGGGCGCGAGATTTTTGCGCGGCTCACGGTGGAGGAGAATCTGCTGATGGGGATGGCGACGAAGAAGGCGGGCGCGATCCGCGGCGAGGTGTACGAACTATTCCCGGTACTCAAAGAGATGCTGCAGCGGCGCGGCGGCGATTTATCCGGTGGCCAGCAGCAGCAGCTCGCGATTGCCCGCGCCCTGCTGCAAGACCCGCAGCTGCTGATACTCGACGAGCCGACCGAAGGGATCCAGCCATCGATCATCAAGGACATCGAGCGTGTGATCCGCCTGCTGCGTGAGCGCGGCGACATGGCGATTTTGCTGTGCGAACAATACTTCGATTTTGCCAAGGCCTTGGCCGACCAGTTCGTGGTGCTCTCGCGCGGCGCGGTGGTGGCCGGCGGCGGCGCGGACGACATCGACAGCGACGATGTGCGGCGGCATCTGGCGCTTTAACGCCACACTTTGTCGCCTACAAACGAACTTCCAACCAACGGGGTCAGTGCCCACATTGATATACGAGCTCGTCCGGTGGGCGATTATCCCGGTCCTTCCGCCGCATTTCGCTTGCCGCAATTAGCCGGGCTAATCGAGGTTTTGAAAAGATTTTGCTGCACTGCACAAAACAGTGCTATACTGCGTTCCGTGGTGAGGTTCAGACGAACAGCGCCGCGGTTCAGCGTGTTGACCCGCAGCCGGTATGTGTAATGGTGGCTTGCAGATGGCGTCAATCAGCTGGATTTGTAATTCCGGATACGGTAGTCGATTTACACGTCAGGGCACCACGCAGATAGCATGGGCGCCTGAGACACGATTAAAGCATTGGTAATACATTGGAACAGAGCTCGCTTCGGCGAGCTTTTTTTTCGCGCGCCCAGCATGGGCGCTATTGTGGGTGAAAGTCCCGCCGCGAGCTGACCACAGTGAGCGAAGTGAAGCGCAACTGTGGACCGGTGCCGCGTGCGCACACCACCAGCACCACGCCGGCGGCGGCCGCCAGCAAATGCATCGGCCAGATTTCCTGGTTATATAGTCCGATAAGCCGATAATAAGTCCGCGCCGAGAACATCAGCAGGTCGGACAGGGTGTAGGTCGACCATTCGCTCACAGCAGCCCGGCGACATGCGCGCTGATGCGCTTGCGAAGCGCGGCGTCGGGCATCGCTCCAGTGGCAGCCTGCATATTCTCGCGTACGTGGGCCACCTGCGAGGTCGCCGGGATCGCGCAGCTAATATCGGGATGCGACACAATATATTTAAGCATTAGCTGGGCCCAGCTGCTGAAATTGATCTCCGCCGCCCAAGCCGGCAGCGCATGGCGGCGCGGGTTCTCGGTTAATTCGCCTTGCCGGAACGGCCCTTGGCGATGACCGCAATGCGGCGCTCGCGGGCCAGCGGGAGGATGCGCTGTTCAATCTCGCATTAAATCCGGCCTCAGCAGCAAATTGATAATGTCGGCTTAATCATTGTTGAGCTCGTATATCAATGTGGGCAGTGACCCCAGGGTTTGCCGTGTGGATTTTTTGCGGGGGGGGCTTGGGGGCGTGTCCGGTTCAGGCCGCCGCTCCCATTTCGCGCTGTGCCGCACGCACGCTGCGCATGGCCAGCGATGCGGCGGCGGTGCGGGTCTCCACGTTGAGCTTGCTGAAGACGTGCTCCAGATGCTTGTTGACCGTGCGCGGACTGGTGCCGAGGATGTCGCCAATGTCGCGATTGGTCTTTCCCTGGGTGACCCAATGCAGCACCTCGGCTTCGCGCTGGGTCAGTTTGAACAGGGTCATCAGGGAGCCCAGCTGCGCCGCGTCCGATTCTTCGCGCAGCACCAGCATCCATTGCTCGCCGCGCGCGGCGATCGTGAAGCTGAGGCGTGCCGTGCCTTGCGCCGCGGTCAGGGGCGCCACCGGACCCTGGTCGGCCGCTTCCAGCCAGGTCCGCAGCAGTGCCGGGGTTTCCGCGCCGTCTTCCTGGCGCGCCAGGTAGCGCTGCATCCATTGGCGCGCGAGCGGGGTTTGCCACACAATGCGCCAGTCATGCGGCGTCACCGCGATGACCGCGTTGCCGAAGGCGTCGAGCGCGCTGCGCGCCTGGTGCATCAGCTGTGCGGTTTGCAGGTGGGCGCCGATACGCGCCAGTACTTCGCTCTGGCGCACCGGCTTGTTGATGTAGTCGGTGCCGCCGGCTTCGAACGCGGCCAGTACGTGTTCGGTCTCGGTCAGGCCGGTCATGAAGATGACGGGAATGTGGCGCGTGGCCATGTCGGCGCGCAGCCGCCGGCATACCGTGAAGCCGTCCATCCCGGGCATGAGGGCATCTAACAGGATGATGTCGGGGGCGGCGTCGCGGGCGCGCAGCAGGGCCGCCTCGCCGTTGCTGGCGACCAGCACGGTGAAGCCGGATTCGTCGAGGGCGTCGTGCAGCACGGCCAGGTTCTCCGGGGCGTCGTCGACGATCAGCACGACTGGACTGGCGCGGCGTTCAAACAGGTTCGGCATCATGGCGTTCGGCCCTTTCGATAAATTGCGACATGGCGTCCAGTTCAAAACGCGCCACGTAGAGGCGCAAGGCGTTGGTGATTGCATGGTATTGCGCATCGAGCGCTGCGATGTCGTCCAGCTTGGCCTGGATGCCGCGCACGTAGCCAAGTGCGATCAGTTCGCGCAGGGCGCGCAGGTGCTCGGCTGGCGGCCAGACCATCGGCGCTGCTGTGGCGGCGGCAAGCGGAGTCCCGGTGGTCCATTCGAGCCGCAGCCGCTCGCCAACCCAGTCGAGCAGTTTGGCGACGTTGACCGGCTTGACGAAGAAGTCTTGCGCGCCGATGTCGGCCGGGTTGTCCTGCCCTTTGTCGTAGGCGTTGGCCGAGACGATGCAGATGGGGACCGTGGAGCCGCGTACCTTGCGCAGCTGGTAGCTGGCTTCCCAGCCGTCCATAAAGGGCATGGCCAGGTCCATCAGGATCAGGTCCGGCTGCCAGGATTCGGCCACGGCAAGGCATTCGGTGCCGGAGGCGGCTTCGCGAATCTCGAAGCCGAGCGGCTGGAGGATCTGGACCAGCAGTTCGCGGTCGACCCGCTCGTTGTCGACCACGAGGATGCGGCGCCGTGTCCCACGGTAGCCGGTGCGTGGAAGCGCGGGCGCCTCGGCGATGCGCGTCGCCTCGTGCACGCGCGGCAGCAGCAGGCGCACGCGAAACACGCTTCCGCAGGAAGGGGCA
Source organism: uncultured Oxalobacteraceae bacterium (assembly GCA_946479255.1). Next base: position 11,669 of record CAMLFK010000001.1, on the reverse strand, counting down.
GGGGCGCGTGCGACGGTCAGTTCGCCGCCCATCAGCTGCACCAGCATTTTGCTGATCGGGAGACCCAGGCCGGTGCCGCCGGCATTGGTCTGATTGCCGGCGCTGCCGCGCGAGAAGGGCTCGAAAATGCGTTCGATCTCGTCATCCAGTATGCCGGGACCGGTGTCTTCGATCTCGAAGGCGGCGATCTCGCGCGCGTAGTGCAGGCGCAGCACGACCTGGCCTTCGCGGGTGAACTTGACGGCGTTGCCGAGGATGTTGATGAGGATCTGGCCGAGCCGCTTGCGGTCGGCGCGCACGCAGCGCGGCAGGTCGCCGCTCGGTTCATAGCGGAAGCGCAGCCCTTTGTTGGCGGCCTGCAGTTCGAACATGCGTACTGTCTGGCCGATGAAGTCGGGGAAGTCGATGGCGTCGATGTCGAAGCTGAATTTGCCGCCTTCGATGCGGGCGATGTCGAGCGAGCCTTCGATCAGCGAAAGCAGGTGTTCGCCGCTGTTGCGGATCACCTGGATGGCCTGGCGCCGGTGGACGGGAATGGCGGGGTCGTTGTCGAGCAACTGGGCGTAGCCGAGGATGCTGTTGAGCGGCGTGCGGATTTCGTGGCTGATGCCGGCAATGTAGCGGCTCTTGGCCTGGTTGGCGTGGTCGGCGTGCTTTTTGGCTTGCTGGAGCTGGGCGTCGGTCTGGCCGTGCAGTTCGATTTCGCGCGTCAACAGGCCGGTCTGGCGGTTCGATTCTTCCTGCGCCACGCGGCGGCTCTGGCTGGTCAGCACCAGCCACCAGGCGGCGATCCCGCTGGCCAGGGCGAGGGCGGCGAAAATCTTCCAGAAAGCCATCTGCAGGGAGGGCAGCATGCCGGCCGCCGCGCCGGTGAGCAGGCTGCGCTCGTGGGTGTAGATCATGCCGAGCAGCGCGCCCAGGAAGGCCAGGGTGATCAGCATCAGGAGCAGGTAGTGGCCCAGGCCGGAGCTGAGATAACCCCACAGCGATTTCGGCAGCAGCACTTTGAGGGTGGCGTCCCACTGGGTGGCGAAGCGCGCGTGGGGCTTGCAGGCGTCGTGGCAGCGCGCATCCAGGCAGCAGCACAGCGAGCAGATCGGCCCCTGGTAGGCGGGGCAGTGCGCCATGTCGTCGGACTCGTATTCGCGCTCGCAGATGCAGCACATTTTGGTGCGTGCTTGCGAAGCATCCGCACCGGAATGGTGCGGCTGGCGCGCCAGGTAGTATTTGCCGCCCGTCGCCAGTGCGATCAAGGGCGAGGCGATGAGCGCGGTGCCGAGCGCGATGAAGGCGGAAAAAGCCTGGGCGAGGGGACCGAACAGGCCGGAGAAGGCACTGATCGACAGCACGGAGGCGAGCAGCATGGCACCCACGCCGACCGGGTTGATGTCGTACAGGTAGGCGCGGCGGAACTCGATGCCCTTGGGGGACAGGCCCAGCGGCTTGTTGATGACCAGGTCGGCCACCACCGCGGTGACCCAGGCGATGGCGATGTTGGAGTACAGGCCGAGCACCTGGTCGAGCGCCTGGAAGACGTCCAGTTCCATCAGCAGCACGGCGATCAGGGCGTTGAACACGGCCCAGACCACCCGGCCCGGATGGCTGTGGGTCAGGCGGGCGAAAAAGTTGGACCAGGCCAGCGAGCCGGCATAGGCGTTGGTCATGTTGATCTTGACCTGCGAGATGACGACGAAGGCGACGGTCACCGCCGCCACCACCGTCGGGCTGGAAAAGACTTCGGAGAACCCGGCCAGGTACATCTGGTTGGGGTTGACCGCCGCCAGGGCCGTGCCGCCGGCGGACAAGACCAGGTAGGCCAGCAGGGTCCCGCCCAGCATCTTGAGCATGCCCAGCACGATCCAGCCCGGGCCGGCGACCAGCACGCCCAGGTGCCAGCGGAAGCGGTTGGCGGCGGTCTTTTCGGGCATGAAGCGCAGGAAGTCGACCTGTTCGCCAATCTGGGTGATCAAGGCCACCCCGACCGCGGTGGCGGCGCCGAACATGCGCACGTCGAAACTGCCGTGCTCACCGGACTGGCCGCCGTAGCTGAGCAGCCCGGTCACCAGTTCGGGGCGCTTTTCGATGATGGCAATGAAGGGCAGGATCAGCAGTGCCAGCCACAGGGGCTGGCTGAGCATCTGGATGTGGCTGATCAGTTTGATGCCGTGGGTGACCAGCGGGATGACGACCAGGGCACTGACCAGGTAGCCGAGGTACAGCGGCAGGTGCAGGTACAGTTCCAGCGCGTAGGCCATGATGGCCGCTTCGAGCGCGAACAGGATGAAGGTGAAGGAGGCGTACACAAAGGAGGACAGGGTCGAGCCGATGTAGCCGAAGCCGGCGCCGCGCGTGAGCAGGTCCATGTCGACGCCGTAGGTGGCGGCGTAGTAGCTGATCGGCAGGCCGGTGGCGAAGATGATCAGGCCGACCGCCAGGATGGCCCAGAAGGCGTTGATGAAGCCATAGTTGACGGCGATGGTGCCGCCGATCGCCTCCAGCACGAGGAAGGAAATGGCGCCGAAGGCGGTGTTCGAGACGCGGAAGATCGACCATTTGCGCGAGGCGCGCGGGGTGAAGCGCAGCGCGTAGTCTTCCATGGTCTCGTTGGCGACCCAGGTGTTGTAGTCGCGCCGGATCTTGACGATGCGCTGGATCGGCTCGGGGTCGGGAAGGGTGCACTGGGCGCTCATGGTATGCATAAAGTCAGCAAGAACTGCGCCATGCTGAGGCTGTGTGCATGGTTCACACCAAACAATCAATAACCCGATCCACAGCCGATTCGGTTCCGGGCTACGCTCTGCTTCACTTTGCGTCTCCTGTTCACCGACGGGGCAACGCCGGCCTTCGCTTACGACGCCAGGGGAGCTTGTACCGGCCCCTGGCAGCGGAGATCCCGCTGCATATCCCTTAAAAGCCGCGTCAACGCGTCGGGATCCACCGGTTTTACCAGGTGGGCCGCGAAGCCGGCTTCGCGCGTGCGTTGCTTGTCCTGTTCCTGTCCATACCCCGTGACCGCCACCAGCGTGCAGCGCACGCCGTCGTCCTGCATGCGGGCGGCCAGTTCGAAGCCATCCATTTCCGGCATGCCGATGTCGAGCATCATGGCATCGAACCGTTCGCGCCCTTCGATCGCCAGCGCGGCGCGCGCCGAATAGGCTACCGCCACTTCGTGTCCGTCCACTTCGAGCAGCATGGCCAGGCTGTCGGCCGCGTCGATATTGTCGTCGACCACCAGGATGCGTAGCGGCCGTGCAGCCATCGCCGCCTTCTCGCCTGGCGCCAGGCCAAGGTCCGCGGCCGGCGCGCTGCCGAGCGGAAGGCGCACGGTGAAGGTACTGCCGCGGCCTTCGCCGACACTGGCCACGCCGACCGCGCCGCCATGCAGCTCGACCAGCTTTTTGACCAGTGCCAGTCCCAGTCCAAGACCGCCCTCGGCGCGGTCCAGCGTGCGCTTACCCTGGGTGAACAGCTCGAAGACATCCGGCAGCAGTTCGGCCCCGATCCCGGCGCCGTTGTCGGTCACGCGCAGCACGGCGGCAGCGCCTTCCATGCCAAGGGCTAGCATGATGCGCCCGCCGGGCGGCGTGTACTTGACCGAGTTGTTGAGCAGGTTGGTGATCACCTGCACCACCCTGGTGTGGTCGCAGTGAAGCCAGATCGCGTCCGGCGGCAGTTCGGTGCCGAGCTGCTGGTCGCGCGCCTCGGCCAGGGGGCGGACCTGCTCCAGCGCTTCGCCGGCGATCAGGCGCAGGTCAACCAGCTCGCGCTGGATCGTCACCAGCCCGCTGGTTACGCGCGAGACGTCCAGCAGGTCGTCGACCAGGCGCGTCATGTGGGCCACCTGGCGGCCGATGATCTCGCTGATCCTGGCGACCCGCGCATCGCCGGCGTAAGCCATGCCCAGCATGGCGGACGCGCTGGCGATCGGCGCGAGCGGGTTGCGCAGCTCGTGGGCCAGCATGGCCAAAAATTCATCCTTGCGCTGGTCGGCCAGGCGCAGCGCGTCCTCGGCCCGTTTGCGCTCGGTGACGTCGACGGCGATGGTGTGCACCAGCGCGGCGCCGTCGGCGTCAACGCCGGCCCGTCCGCGCAGATCCAGCCAGGCCAGTGCGCCGCTGCCGGCGCGCCGCACCCTCACCAGCGCGTGGTAGTCGCCGTGCTGCGCCACCGCGGCATCGATGGCGCCGCGCAGCGTGGGCAGGTCCTCGCCCTCGATCAGCGGCCACAGCGCGCCCATATTGGCGGCGTCCAGACCGAACACGCTCGGCAGGTTGGCCGCGAAACTGAGTGCGCCGCTGGCCACGGTCCATTCCCACACCGCCATGTGGGCCGCCACCAGTCCCTGCTGAAGGCGCTCCTCGCTGCGCCGCACCGCTTGTTCGGCCTGTTCGATCTGCGACATGTCGGTGTTGGTGCCGAACCATTGGGTGATTTTGCCCGCGCCGTCGCGCAGCGGCGCGCAGGAGGTGAAGAAGCGGCGGTAGCGGCCATCCGCGCCGCGCAGCGGGAAGGTCATGTTGACCGCCTTGCCGCTGGCCAGTGCGGCGGTCCAGTCGCGCAGCACGCCGGGCAGCTCCGCCGGGTCATGCACGCGGGTCCAGCCGCCGTTTTCCATCTGTTCAGGAGTGGTGCCGGTGTATTCGTACCAGCGGTCGTTGTACCAGGTGATGTTACCGCCGGGTTCAGCCATCCAGGCCAGCTGCGGGATGGTGTTGGCCAGCTGGTAGAAGCGCTGGCGCTCGGTCTGCAAATGGGTGCGCTGAAGGTACAGCCGGTCGAGCATGCGGTTGATCGAGCGCGCCAGGCTGACTACTTCGGCGCTGCCCACCAGTTCGGCGTGCTGGCGCGTGTCGGCTTCGTCGCCCAGCATGCTGGAAAACGATTCGAGGCGGCGCAGGTCGCGCGTGAGGCCATGCGCCAGGCGGGTGCCGACCAGGTACACGATTCCGGCCAGCGCCAGGGCGATGGCGACGATGCCCAGGTACTGCTGGTGCGGCGCTTCGAGCGGATCGGCCAGGGCGTCGGTGTCGGCTTCCAGGCGCAGCTTCAGGTGCGCCATGTTGGCCGGCAGCTGGATCGGCACATCGATCAGCGAAGGATCGGCCACGTGGCGTTCGGTCTGGCCTTCCCACGCGAACGAAGTCCAGGGCGTGGGTATCAGGTCGGCCAGCTTGATCTTGTACAGCAGCGCGCCTTCCGGGGTGCTGGTGCGGGTGTAGCGCATCAGCTTGACTCCCAGGAGGCGCGCGCCACCCGGGCCTTCCAGGATCGCCGAGCGCTCGCTGTCGCGCGCGATCTGCTGGCGCAGCCAGGCCATTTCTTCGCTGCTGAAGGTGTTGCCGCCATTGTTGGCGATCGGCCTGCCTTCGAAGTCGGTGAGCGCCACTTCCAGCACAATGCCGTTGATCTGGCGCAGGCCCTGCAGGAAGGGAGTCAGGTACAGCTCCTTGCCGGAGCTGTCGACCAGGCCGGTGGCCAGGATCGGATTATTGGCGACCTCCCCGATGCGGGTGGAGAGCGACTCCAGGGTGCGCGCCACCGCGCGCGCCTGGAACAGCACTTCGCGCTGCGCCAGCACGGCGCTGGCGCTGGCGTGCTGGCGGTTGACCAGGCCGAACGACATCAGGGAGATCAGCAGGACCGCTGCGGCGGTCAGGATCGCCGCCGCCACCGCGAAGCGGCGCGACAGGCTGGCCGAAGAAAGCGCGCGCCACAGCATGTTCAGTCCTTGCGGCCGGTGGGAACCAGCACGCCGTCGGCACTGTAGCGCGCCAGCAGCAGCTCCTTGGGGCCGAGCGCTTCATGGCGCTGCGGCGTGAACGGCGGCGCGTAATGGCGCACCAGGCCGCGATGGCTGCCGACCTTTTCCAGCGCATTGCGCACGGCCGCGCGGTCGGTGCTGCCGGCCAGGCTGACGGCCTTGGCCAGGATGTGCATCAGGTCGTAGGCATGGGCCACGCCGACCGGCGCCTTGATATCCGCGATCCGCCGCACCGGTGAGATCTTGGACAGGGTGGCCAGCAGGCGCTGGACCTGGCCGGGATCGGCGTTAAAGAAGTTAAAGGTCTGGATCACCGACAGGTCGACCTGCTGCAGCGCCGGTCCGGCCTCCTTGGCGAACTCGCCGCCCGACACGCCCCAATGGCTCAGCAGTGGCAGGCGCTCCGCCGGCGGCAGCGCCGCCACTTCGCGCACCAGCACGGCCGCTTCATCGTCGTTCGCCACCAGCACGATGGCCTGGGCGCCGGCCGCACGCAGTTCCTGGTATTTGGCCAGCAGCGTCTGTTCGCGCCAGTTGTACCAGACGGTACGCACGATGCGCAGCTTGCGGCTGCGGGCGGCAAACGCGTTCGCCGCGCTGAAATTGCTGCGTCCCCAGGAGGTATTGGTCAGCAGCAGGCCGACCTTCGGCAAGCCGCGTTCGAGTGCCGCGCCCAGCAGCGCCGGCATGGCCAGGCTGTCGCGCAGCGACAGGCGGAAGATATAGTTTGGCTGCATGCCGTTGTCGACGATGGCATCGGCCGACGACCACGGCGCCATGAAGGGCATGCCGGCGTCGCTCAGCTTGGGCAGCTGCTCGATGACCACGGGGCTGAAGCGGCCGCCGAACACGGCCACCAGGTCCGGCATGGCGGCGAGCTCCTCGAGGTTGCGGATGCCGCGCGCGGGGATCGAACGATTGTCCCTGACCACCAGCTGCACCGGGCGGCCCTGCAGCACGCCGCCGGCATCGTTGATTTCGAGGATAGCCGCGCGCAGTCCCAGTTCGATCGCCTGGGCCGAAGTGCTGTTGTCGAGCCCGAATTCGGCATCGACGCCGACCAGAACGGGATCGTGGGTGGTTGCCGTGACGCGGGAAGCGGCAAGGGCGAGCGCTCCAGCCAGGAAGGAGCGTCTGCGTGTGCGGTAACCCGTCATGTGGCTCGGCGAGAAATGGGTAAGGGATGACGCGTAAGTATCGTCACGACCCTCGCAGCATAGCAGTTTCCACAGTATAGTGACACACGGAAAAACGGACGGGGAGACAGATGGCGGCGGCAAGATTTCTCAAACCGGGTCTGTCCAGTTTGAGAAATTTTTGGTCAATGTTGCCCCTAAAATGGGGTCTGTCCCGGGTCTGTCCCGATTTTAGGGGCAAGTTTTAGGTGGTGACGTGCAGGCGGACGTCGATGTTGTTGCGGGTGGCGTTCGAGTACGGGCAGACGATGTGGGCCTTGTCGACCAGCGCTTGCAGCTGGTCCTGGGCGAAACCGGGGGCGTTGATGGTCAGGTCGACTTCGATGCCGAAGCCGGTCGGGATCTGGCCAATGCCGACTTCGCCAGTCACGCTGAGGTCGGCCGGCAGGGCGACTTTTTGCTGGCCGGCGACGAATTTCAGGGCGCCGAGGAAGCAGGCCGAGTAGCCAGCCGCGAACAGTTGTTCCGGATTGGTGCCGTCGCCGCCGCCGCCGCCCAGTTCTTTCGGCGTGCTCAGCTTCAGGTCCAGCACGCCGTCGGAACTGCGCGAACTTCCTTCACGGCCACCTTGCGAACTGGCCTTGGCGCGGTACAGTACTTTCTCGATACTCATGTGATCTCCTTGTAAGGTTGCAACATTGATAGCGGCGAGCGGCCAGTATAGCTGCGTGTCGAAAAGCTTGCCGAGCCTTGGTATAGTAGGCGCCCCTTTATAAAGCTTTTGCCGGAGAACTTACGATGCCCCTGATGCAAGCAATTCTGCGCAGCCTGGCTTTACTTGTCGTCACGCTTGGCCTGCACGGCAGTTCCGTCGCGGCCGAGGCGCCCAAAGGCAACCTGGTCATCATCGGCGGTGCGTTGCGCGACGATACCGCGCCGGTGTGGGAGCGCATCGTGCAGCTGGCCGGCGGCAAGGGCGCGCGCATCGCTGTCATCGCGGCGGCGGCCGGCAATCCGACCCGTTCGGGCGGCAATATCGTGCGCTGCCTGAACCGCTATGGCGCCGATGCCTTCCTGCTGCCGGTGGCGCCGCGCCTGCCCGGCGATGTGCGCAAGGCGGCCAACGACCCGGCCAACGCGGCCGCGGTCAGCAAGGCGGGCGGGGTATATTTCGCCGGCGGCGACCAGGCCCGCATCACCAGCGCGCTGCGCAACCCGGACGGCGCCAATTCGCTGGTGTTGGACGCGGTGTGGGACTTGTACCGGCGCGGCGGCGTGGTGGCCGGCACCAGCGCGGGCGCGGCCATCATGAGCAGCACCATGTTCTACGAAGCCAAACCGGTGCTGGCCATGCTGCAGCAGGGCGTGGACGAGGGCCGCGATATCGCGCCCGGCCTCGGTTTCATCGGCCAGGACGTGTTCGTCGACCAGCACCTGCTGGTGCGCGGGCGTTTCGCGCGCATGCTGCCGGTGATGCTGAAGAAGGGCTATCAGCTGGGCCTGGGCGTGGATGAGAACACGGCGGTGGTCATCAAGCCCAACCGCGAGGCCGAGGTGGTCGGCTACAAGGGCGTGCTGGTGGTGGATATGAGCCAGGCAAGGACAAACAGCAAGCAGAAGGCCTTCAACGTCAGCAATGCCAGCATCAGCTACCTGGACAAGGGCGATATCTTCAAGCTCGACACGCGCACCTATGTGCCCTCGGCCGACAAGATCGAGGGCAAGCTGGACCCGGCCGATCCATCCTATAAGGAGCCGCTGTATTCGGCCGACATCCTCGGTAATACGACCTTGGTGGACCTGATGGAAAAGCTGATCGACAGCGACCAGCGCCATGCGGTCGGCCTGGCCTTCGACGGCCCGCGCAACAAGAACAGCAACCCGGTCGGCTTCGAGTTCCGCTTCAGCCGCTCTGGCGACAGCGTCGGTTATTCATCGGCCTCGTCGGCGGCGTACTCGATTTACCGGGTACGCCTGGATGTGCGGCCGATTGCGCTCGGCTGGCCCGCCTATAAATATCATTAAATCTGTGCCAGCCCGCCATCGACACACAGTTCGATGCCATTGACATAGCTGGCCGCGTCTGACCCCAAGAACAGCACGGCGCCGGCGATTTCGGCCGCTTCGGCCATGCGCCCGCTCGGCGCGGCGACCGCCAGGAAGCCTTCAGTGCCGGCGATGGCGGCGGCATCCATGCCCAGCCCGGTGGACAGGATCGGCGTGCGCGTCACGCCCGGGCTGATGGTGTTGACCCGGATCGCGCGCGGCTTCAGGTCCACCGCCCAGGTGCGGGCGAACGAGCGCACCGCCGCTTTGGAGGCGCTGTACACGCTCAGGTTCGGCATGCCCTTGATACCCGCCACGGAGGCATTGAGCACGATGCTGGAACCGTCCTTCAACACCGGCAGCAAAGTCTGCACGGTAAAAAACACCCCGCGCACATTGGTGTCGAAGGTGGTATCGAACAGCGCTTCGCCGGTCGCGCCGAACTGGTTATTCATGGCCACGCCGGCGTTGGCGAACAGCAGGTCGAGCTGGTCGCCGCGTTCGGCGATGCTGTCGCGTAAGCGTTCCAGGTCGCCCAGCACCGAAACGTCAGCCTGCAGCGCGACGGCGCGCTCGCCCAGCGCGTACGCGGCGCCGGCCAGGCGGTCGGCATTGCGCCCGACCAGGTAGACGCGGCGCGCGCCGGCGGCCAGCAGGGCGCGGGCGGTGGCCAGGCCGATGCCGGAGGCGGCGCCGGTGACGAGGGCGATGCGGTTCTCAAAAGTGCTGGTCATAACGGTCCTTCAAAAGGTGGTTGATTGAAGCAAAACTGCTTGCGCGAAGCGTTCAGTATCGGCCACACTGATTAACTCAACAATTGCATGAATGTTCAAGACACTGATGAGTGAAATTCAATAATGAAGCGCGACCTGGACAGCCTGAACGCCTTCCGCCACGTGGCCCAGCTGCGCAGTTTCCGCAAGGCGGCTCAGCAGATGGGGTTATCGACCTCGGCGCTGAGCCATGCCATGGTCAAGCTGGAGCAGGAGCTCGGCGTGCGCCTGCTTAACCGCACCACCCGCAGCGTCCACCCGACCCCGGCCGGCGCGCGCCTGCTGGAGCAGCTGGCGCCGGCGCTGGGCGCCATCGATGCCGCGCTCGATACCCTGAACGAGGAGCGCGACGCAGTGCGCGGGCGCATCCGCCTGAATGTGCCGCGCCCGGCCGCGCACCTGGTGCTGGCACCGCGCCTGGCCGAATGGACCCGCGCCTATCCGGAGGTGGAGCTGGAAATCGTGGCCAGCGATGCGGTGGTCGATATCATCGAGGAGGGCTTCGACGCCGGCCTGCGCTTCGGCGAACTGCTGCAGCAGGACATGGTCGCCGTGCCGGTGGGTCCGCGCATCGATTTCGTCTGCTGTGCCGCACCAGGCTATCTGGCTCAGGCGGGCACCCCCGCCACCCCTGGCGAACTGCTGGCGCACCAGTGCATCCAGTTGCGTTTCCCGAGCGGCACGCGCTACCGCTGGGAGTTTCAGCAGGCCGGCCATCCGCTCGAAATCGCCACCCGCGGCCTGCTGGCGCTGGACGACATGCACGCCATCGTGCAGGCGGCGGTGGATGGCGCCGGGATCTGCTACATGTATCAGGCTTACGCCGCGCCCTACCTGGCAAGCGGGCAGCTGCGCCAGGTGCTGGCCGGCTGGGCGACACCTCCGGAGCGCTTTTACCTGTACTTCCCGAGCGGGCGGCATATGTCGGCCAGCCTGCGCGCCCTGGTGGATTTCCTCAAAGACTGATGTCCATGTGTAGACGCTCGGGGTGAGCAAGGCTATGTGGTCTCATGGGGCAGCGCGGCAAGCCCTACGCCCTGCCTGCGAAAATACGTGTGGGTCGGGCGCCTGTATTGCCGAGCCCCATGCAGTGCCGCAGCTTATGCGCCTGGTAGCCGACATGGAACGGAACACTTACTGGAAAGCCCGTGATATCGAGCTGCCGCGAGGCCGCGCCCTTGCTTATTGATTCGGCTTTCTCAGGCGCACTAAATGCATTATCTGGATGTCGTTCGATTTTTCCGCTTCCCCATCGTTCCCGTCATTTTTGCTGTCCCTGATCGGAGCCGCCCGAACATATGTATTGTTGCCGCCTGTATCTCCGGCTCAAGCTCAGTTAACAAGTCCGCACGGTCCATCACTGCCGCCTCGAACGCGAGAACCAGTGGACGAGCATGTTTCTCATAACCCAAGTCGCGCATTTCGTTTAGGAGCATTGGACTGGACTGGACATTTGCCAAGGCGGAGGCGAGAAAGCCCTCAACCACATGCTGGCTGACGAGGACGGCAGCAATGTCAACTGGGTCAGCAATCAAACGTGTCAGAGCATTGCGCAGTTCTGCCCGATCTCCGCTAGCAAATGCGTGTCGTGACGCAGCTGCGTAATAATTCGCGCGTAGATCGGCGTGTTTGGCACTCAAGCGAGGATATGAATTAACCTCCAACAGATCGATTCTAATTGCCAATGCCGCCTCGTACGACGCCAGCGCATCAAACAAGTCGCCGCGCGCAGCCTGAATGTCGCCAATCTTCGAATGGCTCACCGACAGGTCGCGCTGCCATTGGGTGTTTGTCGGATCAGTCTCCACCAAAGCAAGGCGAATCGCCAACGCGGCCTCGTGCGATGCCAGCGCGCCGGCTTGGTCGCCGCGCGCAGCCAGGATGCCGCCGATCCTCTCATGGCTCACCGACAGGTCGCGCTGCCATTGGGTGTTTGTCGGATCAGTCTCCACC